>RDYC01000238.1 GCA_004293295.1 Bacteroidota bacterium | reverse complement strand
AATAAAAGCGAACCTTGTATATAGTTTTTCATTGGCGTTCAAAAATCGCTACAATTTAAGCTTATTCCCCTTAATAATCAAATATGTTGATTGTTAAGGGAATAATAGTAACATGTGGATAGAACACCGGTACTATATCGGACAAGGGCAGTGAGACAGTTATTCATACTTTTTTGCTACTGGATCTAATTGGTAATTTTGTATTGTTGGCTTATCCTTTTAAATTGCCGCAATGAATAGGAATTACCTCATTTTATGTGCTGTAATGAGCATTGGCGTAAATATTTTTGCCCAGCAAGATTTATATAAAAGTGATTTAAACCCTTATTATTGGAAAAATAAAAAACCTTTTGAAGGGTATTGGCAGCAAGATGTACATTACAACATTTATGCAACACTGTTGGATAGTATTGATGTAATTGACGGAGAGGAAACATTAACTTACGACAACAATTCTCCTGATACGTTAAACTTGGTGTATTTTCATTTATACCAAAACGCTTTTCTAAAGGGAGGGTATTTGCAACAACTAAATCGTGCCAATAAGTTTTATCAGCAGTTTGGAAAATATGAACGCGCAGGAAAGGGCACGGAAATCATTGCGATTAGCGTGAATAAAACAACGGTGCCACCCCCTTACACAGATGAACAGGGAAACAGGGCGGCTATTGACCCTATTATTAATCAAGTTCAGCTTCAACATCGAATTGATTATAGCATTATGGAAGTGCAACTGTCGGAGCCATTATTACCTGGAGCTTCTGTTACATTTAACATCAAATTTAAAACCTATTTTGATAATGGTGGAGACCAACGAAGAAGAATGAAATTGTTTGATGCTTTTGGTAACAAACATTACGATGGGGTGCATTGGTATCCACGCATCTGTGTATACGACCGCAAGTTTGGTTGGGCAACAGACCAGCATTTAGGAAAGGAATTTTATGGTGATTTTGGAACTTACGAGGTGGCATTAAATTTTCCGGCATATTATGTGTTAGATGCAACCGGGTTGTTGTTAAACAAAGAGGAAGTATTACCGGCAGCGTTGCGTGCAAAACTCGACATAGCTAACTTTAAGAATAAGCCACTTAATGAACCACCATCTGTACCAATTCCACGCGATGGAACATATAAAGTTTGGAAATTTAGGGCCATTAATGTGCATGACTTTGCGTGGACAGCCGACCCAACCTATCGCATCGGAGAAACAAACATCACGCTACCAAATGGAAAACAAGTGCAGTGTATTGCTCTAGCGCAAGAACCACATGCATCAAGGTGGCAGGATGCCGCTTCCTTTGCAGCTAAAATTATCCAAATCTACTCCAATGATTTTGGGTTGTATGCTTACCCTAAAATGATTGTAGCTGATGCAAGGGATGGAATGGAATATCCTATGTTAACCTTGGATGGTGGACTTTCCCCAGGATATTACGGATTATTTGCACATGAAATAGGCCACAATTGGTTTTTTGGTATGGTTGGCAATAACGAAACGTATCGGGCAAGTTTGGATGAGGGATTTACCCAATTCTTAACCCACTGGAGCATGTCAAAATTGTTTGGCGAACAATCCAAAACAAGAGCAAAAGGTTATGTTTCCAAGTTTTACCAACCACTACCTCAAATGGACCAGACAGTTTATTTGGGTTACCTGAGAGATGCAATAAACAAAACAGATGCGCCACTAAACACGCATAGCGATGATTTTGGGGGGGCGTTAAATCATGGTGGAGGATATGGCCATGTATACTATAAAACGGCTACCATGCTTTATAACTTGCAATATGTGCTTGGCGATAGCTTGTTTTTATCTGCAATGCAACACTATTTTAACCAGTGGAAAATGTGCCATCCTTATTTTGAAGATTTCAGAAACAGCATCATCAATCATACCCATGTTGACCTTAACTGGTTTTTTGACCAATGGATGGAAACAACAAAAACAATTGATTATGCCATAAAAGGCAAACCGGTAAACATTAAAAATGCCGATGGAACACCGGGAAATACCTACCGCATTAAGCTAAAAAGAAAAGGCGAAATGCAAATGCCGATTGATTTAATGGCCTACAGCCAAGATGGTAAAATATACACCACTGTAATTAGCAATAACTACTTTGCCAAAAAGGATGCATCAGGTAAACCAATGCCACTTTACATGACCTGGCGCGGCTGGGGCTTATTGAATCCAACCTTTGATGCGATAGTATATTGCCCGGGGGGCTTAAAAAAAGTGAGCATTGACACTACCTATCGTTTGGCTGATGTCTATCAGTTAGATAAAAGCACCAAATGTCCGGTGAAGTTTTCATTTGATAACCAAATAAAAAATCCATTGGATAGAAGGCACTACATATTAAAGTGGCGGCCTGATGTTTGGTACAATAGTATTGATGGTGTTAAAGCAGGATTGCATTTCAATGGGAATTACATGAATTTTAAACACCAGTTTAAAGCAACTGTTTGGTACAACACCCAATTAGCAAGGGATGATAAATACCAAAACAACCAATTGGTAAATTACAACATTGGCTATACCAATAATATAGCTACCAACTTCAGCTATTATTTACAATCACGTTTTTTAGATGGTCTTTGGATGCATAGCCTAGGCATAAGCAAAACGGTAAGAAAAAATGTATACACCATTTATGCAAAAAGTTTATATCGTGATGCTGTAAATAACTTGGATTATTTATTGTATCCGTTGAGTTGGCAAGCCGGTAAATACAATAACACGTTAAACCTGGAGTATAACAGAAGTTACCATTACAAAAAAGGCGATGGTAAAATAGTAATAGGATTAAGAAATACAACATTGGCCAGCGACTATAACTATGCTTCGGCATTTATTTCGGTGGTAAATAATAATAGTTTAGGTAAACTGGATTTTCGTACAAGATTTTTCGCGCAATACATGACAGGAAAAGATGTTGCACCAGAAAGTCGGTTAAATGTTGCCGGGGCTAATTCTGAGCAATTGATGGATAACAAATTCGTACGTTCACAAGCGTTTGTTCCAACAAGTTGGTTAGGGTATGGAGCCGATGTAAACCATTTTCAACAAGGTGGAGGGCTCAACATTAGAGGTTATGCAGGTTATGCATTACCTGAATCAATAAACAACCAACAAGTGCAACTATATGCAGGTATGAGCGGTATTGCAGGTAATGCAGAGTTAGATTTTGATAAACTGGTTCGTATTGAACCAAGAAAATTGCGTGAGTATATACATATTGATGCCTATTTGTTTGGAGATGTTGGCATAATTCAAAATACATTTAGAGCCGGGGAGTATAACTTAACCGAGCAAGTTAATGTAACAAGTGATTTGCTGATGAGCGTTGGAACTGGGTTTGCATTAACTATAAAAAAATGGGGTAGGTTGGATGAACCAAAGCCTTTAACCTTGCGCATGGATATGCCATGGTTTTTAAATAAAACCCCTTTTGTAGATGGCGAATACTTGCGATTTAGATGGGTGGTTGGTGTTAGCAGATGTTTTTAACAATACAATAAATGAAAAATATAACAAGACCAAAACAAGGAGAGTATCCTGTTTATTTTGAAAAGTATTACAGCAATATTCCACCAGATGCCAATGCGCTGGATTTGTTCACACAAAGCAATTTCGATACCGTTGATTTGGTGACATCGTTGGATGCAGAAACATTAACCTACCGTTATGATGTGGGCAAATGGAGTATCCCTGAAATTATACAGCACCTAATGGATAGCGAGCGAGTTTTCGCTTACAGGGCTCTTAGGATAGCTAGAGGTGATAAAAGTGAAAATCCCGGTTATGACGAGAACATGTTTGCCGTGAACAGTAAGGCAAGTACAAGAAACATGATAGATATGGTAAGGGAGTTTAGCTTGTTACGTGCCAGTACCATAGAATTGTTTAAGAGTTTTAGTGATGAGGACCTGACGCAAATTGGGTTTGCTAATGGATATGAAGTAACACCAGCGGCATTGGCTTATGCAATTATCGGCCATGAGCGTCATCACATAGCCGTAATTGAAGATAAATACTTGCCCAAATAATCGACTAGTAAGCGTGGTGCATTTATCTCAATATCATGCGCCTAAAACTTACCCCATATCCGGTAAAAGAGCCAATAGCTCCTTTAATATTTGATTTAACTGATATTGGTGTGGCGAAAGGCCCGCCATTATTGGCTGCTTCAACAAAGGATTCCCAAAATAAATATTCCCGTCTTCCAACTGATGATAAATACAGGTTTAAGGTATCACCATATTTAAACGGGCTAAAAAAACTGTAAGGCCTTTTACCATTATCTATAAAGGAGTCATCAAAAGTCCTGAAACTTTCAGCAGCACCCCAACCAATAAGCAGGGGGTTTTGCCCGGTATAAATGGCTAAACGATAGTTGTTTTTCTCAGGCCCATCGTTAAACTCAAAGGTTACAAACATATTGGTATCTGATTTATTGGTTGATAGTTCTTGTCGCCAATACACGGTATCAATATTTACCACCTTAGGTATAGAAGTAACTCCGGTTATTTTTTCACTACCTACTTCAATATCCAAGCGATAGGGAACACCAACCTGAGGAATCAACAAGGGGTTAAAATAAATTCCGGTAAACCCTTGAAGCAAACTATCTACTCCTGGAATGTTATTAATATCAAACAGTTGAATACGTGAACCTTCGTTCCAAGTGGTATCAGTTCCCGAAACACTTCCTGAGGTTATAAATACCTGAGCATTGCTAACCCCATTTAATGATAAGTCAGGATTAAAGTAATCCACTGTACGGCTAATGTACACGTAATTAAGATTCGGAAATTGTTGGTTAATACTCGCCTCTACCACCAAACTTGGCTTGGATGGAGGAAGGTTTACCGTGATCTCTTTTTCGCAACTGCATAACAACAGTAGTAAGGCAAAGCAAGAATATGTTTTAGTTAGCTGCATCACATTAAAATTTAAAATTCCACGCCACGGAAGGCAAAATGGGGAATAAGTATACCATATACGCGCGCACTTTCAACGCGTCCACGTCAGGAACAAAATAAATAAAGTAAGGATTAGCCCTGTTGTACAAATTATAAATACTAAAGTTCCATGATGATTCATAACGCGCTGTTTTCTTCTTAATATAGGTAAATGAAATATCTAACCGATGGTACGCAGGTAAGCGGAAATCATTCACCTTGTCATACAAGTCAACAAAAGTAAACTTGGGTTCATTTTTTTCAATATCATATCCTGCACGGTAAGCATATCGTCCGGTGGGTAAAGTTGCGGCATTGCCTGTTCCATAAACAAAAACCATTGTTCCACTCCATTTGGCATTTATTTGATAGGTGCCGACTAAACTGATATCATGTGTTCTGTCATACCTGAAAAAGAAAGGTTCACCTTGATTTAATTCATCAAATTGTCGTGTGGTGCGGCTCCAAGTGTAACCAATCCATCCCGTTAGTTTACCAAATTTTTTCTTCCCAAAAACCTCAATTCCATACGAAAGGCCTTGGCCGAATATCATCTCGTTTTCTAAATTCTGATTAAAGAAAAGTTCTGCTCCAGGTTTAAACTCAATTTGGTTAAACATTGGTTTATAATAAGCCTCAATAGAAGTTTCATAAGCATTTTCATTAAAATTCTTAAACAATCCTACGGCATATTGATAAGCAATTTGTGGCCTAACAAGTTTTGACGATGGCACCCACAAGTCAGCCGGAAATTGTGCACCACTGGTTGTTGCCAAATGCAGGAATTGATAAGTACGGGTAAACGATGCTTTTAACGAAGTATTGGAATTAAGCAAATATGTTGCGGCAAACCTAGGTTCAAGGCCCAGGTAAGTTTTAATGGGCTCCCCCTTTCCATAACTTTTACCGTTACCTATTTCCACATCTTGGTCATCAAATATCTTTTCAGTAAATGGCCCAACTTGTGTAAATGACACCAAACGTAAACCTGCGTTAATGGTAAAACGTTTACCTGCTTTAAACTCATCCAAAAAATAAACAGCCGATTCATGCGCATACTGTTTGTTAATGCGCTCATCAATACTTATGGTTCCAACTTGACCCGTTGCAATACCTGGAGTAAAGGTATGATAAATGTATTGTACACCTGTTTTAATCTGATGTTTGCTACTCGGTGTATAATAAAAGTCATGCTTAATGTTCCAATCCTGCAGCCCCGATGATAGTTGAAACCCATTTTCCCCAAACTCAAACTTATTATTCAAATCATAGCGATTGTATATGGCTACTGTATTGCTGTACAGCTTTTTATTGAAGCTGTGATACCAGCGTAAACTGGCGGCAGCGTTACCCCAACCTACCTGAAACTTAACCAGTTTATTTACAGGGCTTTTAAAGGTAAAAATGTCCCTGCCGAAATATCCTGAGAAAATAATTTTATTTTTCTCATCAATATTAAAGTGTGCTTTGGCATTAAAATCGTAAAAGTAATAGCCGTTTGCTTTTTGTTCAGTAGTTAAAAATGGTTTTACCAAAGCATCAATATAAGTTCTTCTTCCGGCAACCATAAAAGCGCTTTTGCCTTTTTTAATAGGCCCTTCAAACATCAATCGTGACGATATTAGGCCAACACCTCCGCTAACATCGTATTCTTTATCATTTCCTTCTTTTAAATTAACGTTTAATATAGATGATAACCGACCACCATAATTGGCAGGCATTCCTCCTTTTATTACTTCCACATTTCTTACCGCATCGGTATTAAAAACGGAAAGAAAGCCTAAAAGATGAGAAGGGTTATAAATTACGGCATCATCCATCAATACTAGGTTTTGATCAGGTCCGCCCCCCCTCACATAAAAGCCTGTTCCTCCTTCGCCACCACTTTTTATGCCGGGTAATAAGGTGATTGCCTTTAGCACATCGGGTTCACCAAAAATCACCGGAAGCGTTTTCACTTGTTCACCGGTAAGCTCCACCCTGCTCATTTCGGTGCTGGTTACATTTTTATTATTTCTTTCACCGGTTACAACGGCTTCTTTAGCCTTAATCCCAGTTTGCGGCAAGCGTATGTTTAGTATAACATCTTTTGATACATCAACCGTAAGTGTTTGGCTTTGATACCCCAAATAGGTAACCGTTATGGTATGCACCCCCTGACTAACCTTTAACGAAAAGAAACCCTTAATATCGGCAGCCGTTCCAGATTTTTCTGCTTTTACCAAAGCTCCGATAAGAGCTTCACCTGTTGCAGAGTCTTTCACATATCCACTTATGGTTTGGCCGGTGGTATTAAGTGCAAACAAAAAAGCAATAGCCAACGCACATAAACTTAGTGTAGATTTATTCATTAAGTAATTAGACAAAATTTTATGCAAAATAGCTTAACGCTTGCGTAACTAAATAATTATTTAAACAGCACACTTTTTATTTACCCAAAAATGAATAAACACCTTTTTAGACGGCCGCATTAAATTTGATATATATCATCCAAAGTGTCAGCATTATTACTCATCTTTGTTAAACATAATAAACACGCATATGATAAGATTTGATTATATCGAAGCAAATAAAGAAAAGTTCAGGAATGAGTTTTTAAGTGCCAAACCTTTTCCGGTAATTGGTATTGATGATGTATGTGATGCAGAGAAGCTTGAAAAACTATATGATCAGATACCGGATATAGAAACCCCAAGTGCTGATTACGTTTTCGGAAAAAATAAATTTGAAAAATCGAAGTTTAGAGAGTTGGGTGGGGTGTTTGAAGAGTTGTATCAAGATTTGGTTTCTGAGCGGTTTGCAACTTGGTTAAAATATATTAGTAACGAAAATGTTTTTGTTGACGACACATTTTATGGGGGCGGTATCCACCAAGGTAAAACGGGTAGCTTTTTAGATATGCATGCAGATTTTAACTACCACCCGCTTAACGATAATTGGTTTAGAAATTTAAACATCCTGCTATATATAAACAAAGATTGGAAGAAGGAACATGGCGGAGAGTTGAAACTTGAACATGCAGAGACCGGTGTTAAAACAGAAGTGGATGTAAAATTTAACCGTTTAGCCATTATGTTGTGCAGGGGATACACCCTTCACGGTTATGATGCCATTAGGTTCCCTGAGGGTAAGTACAGAACAAGCATTGCTGCTTACGCTTACACTTTGCAGGATAAGCCTCTCGAAGACGCGAGAACCACCGTATGGCATGTGGAAAAAAGCAACCCGGTTAAGTATTTGCTATCAAAAATATGGGTTCCTGCAGTTAAAATTAAGAGCAAATTTTCTAAAAGTAAAACGGCAGACCACTAAGCTAAAGAATATTAACCCATAAAAAAAGCAGCCATTGGCTGCTTTTTTTATGGGTATTTTAAAGAGATTATCTGGTAACAGTTAATTTCTTAGTTGTAGTACTTCCGTCAACATCTACGTTAATGAAGTAGATACCGGCTTTTAAGTTACCTAAGTTTAATTTTACAGTGTTGTTGCCTGCTGCTAAAGTACCAGCGTTTACGCTGTTCACTTCTTGTCCGATTAGGTTAACAATGCTAACAGTAACATTACCTGATTTCTTAAGATCAATATTTACATTGGTTTCGTCAGTTGCTGGGTTAGGGAACAAGTTGTTAATAGAAACTAATTCACTTTCTTTACCACCTACTTTTTGAGCATCTAAAAATGCTGACATAAAGGTGTTTCTTCCTTCAAAATAAGCGTTACCAGGTATAAATCCGGTCCAACCATTGTTAATAGTTTGGCTTGAAGGATAATAAGCATTTTCTTTATCGCTGAATAAAGAGTGGTTATAGAACTCTAATGATCTCCATTGGTTGCTGATTGCTGCAGTGTTTTGAGCAAAGCGGTAGCCAAAGTAGTTTACACGTTTTCTTCCAACAGGAAAGTTAGCAGGGTCGCGTTGGTAAATCATAATTGAGCTATCGTTGTAAGGCATACCAGGTTTGTATTGGAAAACCATACCAACCATTAGGTTTAAACCGGCAGGCACCTCAACATTAACACCAACTTTTTTGCTCATGTTCTTTAATCTCCAAGAGTTTTCAAAACCATTGTTGTTTACCACCACTGTGCTATCATCGCTGGTTAATAAAAATTTCTCTTGACCAACCAATGTATTTAATTTAAGGGTGTTGATGTTCCATGAAGGAAGGGTGTAGTTAAACTGATTAGGTGCTGTTCCTATTGGTCCGGCTTTGGTTAAACCGTTACCATTAACCAAATAAGAAACGATTAATGTATCAACTACTTTTTCCATAGTACTGGTATTTGGATTCATGATAGAATCTACATTCCTTACATAGATATACTGTATATCAAAAGAGTCTAATCTGTATGAAGAGAATTTACTCATTTTAATACCAGGATTATCACTGTTGTCAATTACGTTGTCTGTTGGGTCAATAACTTGGCCAACAGCCATGCTGTAAAATCTTACCGCAGTATCTCCAGAGTTGATATAAACAGCTTGAGAATCAGGCATTAAAAAATCAACAAAAGTTTGTAGAGTAGATCCTCCACCGGTGAATGCGTTCAACCAATCAATAGGAACATACCACTCTTGGATGTCAGCTTTACCCAATGTACTGTTTCTAACAGGGCTTTGAGGAATAGAGGCTTGGTCAATTTGATGACCAGGGCGTCCTTTTACCATACCTTGAGCCATAGCAGCTGAGCCAGCAAGTAACAAGGCAATTGAAGTGTAAATTAACTTTTTCATTTATATATTGTGTTATTTTTAGGTTAATATTTTGGCACAAAACTAATCTTTTTTGCCGTTTATCAAAGTTGAGACCCAAGGAAATTAAAAATAGTTGCGTTAAACCATAAAATTTTGTAGCAAAACGTTTATTCCTCTTTAACAACCCAACGGCCATCTTGAGCAATAAGTGCTATCAGTTCATCTACTGCCGTCTCTTTTTCAATCCCCTTTTTTACAATCTCTTTTCCTCGGTATAAAGTTATTTTGCCTACACCACTGCCAACGTAACCATAATCAGCATCAGCCATTTCACCCGGGCCGTTTACTATGCAACCCATTATGGCAATTTTAACCCCTTTTAAGTGGTCGGTCTGTTTGCGTATTAATGCGGTAGTTTCTTGCAAATCAAACAAGGTGCGCCCACAACTCGGACAACTAATATACTCCGTTTTACTTACCCTAGCCCTAGCAGCCTGTAGTATACCAAAGGTAATTTCATTCACACGTTTTTTTTCTGATAAAGTATTATGTACCAACAAGCCGTCAACCAAACCATCAATTAATAAGCTACCGGCATCAGTGCTTGCCTTCAACATAAACTCCTCTTCATTGGCTATGGCATATCTAAGTTGTAACATTACAGGAGTGTTCAGTTTCATTTCTTCAAGCCTAAAAACGGCATTCCTCAGGTGAGCTGCCGGATTTGCCGCATTAGAATGTAAAATTACCAAGCAACGTTTTTGTGAGGCTAGTTTTTGCAATACTTCGGGGGTTAACTCGCTAGTATTTAGTGAAATGAAATTGATTGAGTT
>RDYC01000237.1 GCA_004293295.1 Bacteroidota bacterium | reverse complement strand
CAACAAAACGTTAAAGTCCAAGTAAAATAAAAAGGCCATAGTTAACTCCCAAGCCTGCAACCCATGCCATCCACACCTTATTTTGTTTTATTTTATCGGCAGCTTTTAAATAACTCTTTGCATACACCTTGTTATTAGCCATTTTATGCTTATCAGGATAATCGAGATTTTTTTCAGCAGGTGATTTTAATGAACAAATAAAGGCCGGAACTAGCCCAACTAATGGTGAAACTAAACTGATAGATAAGGTGAGTAGTGCGGCTTTTTTATACTTTTTGTAGTGCGCCTTGGCATCTTGCTGACCTGCCAAATAACTTTGGCTTTCATCAATCTCACGGTAACCGGAATCTGCCTTTTCCAACTCCATTTGGGATGGCTGAGGGTTAGAAGTAAGTGCTGAGGAATCTATGACTACAGGTATTGCTTCGCCTGAGTTTCCATCTATTAATAGCCTGGCTCCATTGTTATAAACGATTGATTTTACCGTAGACCTGAGTACTGTGTAAGTTGGCCCGGTTGAATCACTACTTCGTTTATACTTGATGTCATCAATATTAACTGCAATGATTTTAGCAGATATGGTATCTCCATTAAACCGATAAATGGTATCTTGGGCAATACCAAAGATTGGTTTAAATAGCATATACACCATTATTAAAACCAATCTTTGTGCCATTATTTATTGGTTTAAACCAGTAATTTCACCGGATTTTCCAACAGTTCTTTGAGGGTTTGAAGAAATGCTGAACCCACAGCACCATCCACCACGCGGTGGTCGCAACTTAGGGTTACCTTCATGATACTACCAATTTTTATTTGGCCATTTTCTACTATTGGAGTTTCTTTAGATGCACCAATTGCCAAAATACATGCATCTGGTGGGTTGATGATAGCGGTAAACTCATCAATACCAAACATCCCTAAGTTGGAAATAGTAAAAGTATTTCCTTCAAATTCGTGAGGTTGTAATTTTTTAGCCTTAGCACGTCCTGCCAAATCTTTCACCTCTGCACTGATATGGGCTAAGCCTTTGTTATCTGCAAATTTAATTACCGGAACAATTAATCCATCCTCAATAGCCACTGCTACACCAACATGGATGTGGTGGTTATACCTGATTTTGTCGCCAAGCCAAGATGCATTAACACCCGGATGTTTGCGCAAAGATGCAGCAACAGCCTTTATAATCATATCATTAACTGATATTTTAACTGGACTGTAATCAAGAATTGCCTTACGTGCCTCATTTACTTTATCCATGTTAATGCTCATGGTTAAATAAAAGTGCGGAGCTGTGTGTTTGCTTTCGCTTAACCTGCGTGCAATGGCCTTGCGCATTTGCGATACATTTACCTCATGGTAACTTTCTTCTCCTACAACAGTTGGTAACGTAACCGCTTGCTTAGCTGAATCAGTGCTTGCAGCGGGCGTAAAGCTCTCAACATCACGTTTCACAATTCTTCCATGATCGCCACTTCCACTTACTTTGTTTAAATCAATGCCTTTTTCATCTGCTATTTTTTTGGCTAAAGGTGAAGCTTTTAAACGGTTATCACTTGTAGCGTTAGATACCAGCGGCTGAACCGTAGTTTCAACTATCTTGGTTTCTTGTTTCGGTGCTTCGGCAGCAGCGGCAGTTGGTGTATTGTTTAGTAATGAGCTAATATCCTCATCTTTTTTACCAACAATGGCAATAATGGCATCAACCGGAACGCTGCCTCCGGCTTCTATACCTATATGCAATAAGGTACCTTTAACAAAGTTTTCCAACTCCATGGTGGCCTTATCGGTTTCCACTTCTGCTAATATATCACCGGGCTTAATATCATCGCCCACTTTTTTAAGCCATGAAACAATAACCCCTTCCGTCATGGTATCACTCATCTTGGGCATGCGTATTACTTCTGCCATAATTTTTCTTATTTATTACAATATTATCTAGTTATTACTAAATTCAACTAAAAACTTATCAAAATGTTTACATTTCCTGAGATTTTCAATGTTTAATCTTTTGAAAATTTCAGGACAATCATTCGGTTCAAAAACTTTTGCCTTACCATAAGTAAGATTCCTTAAAAATTGTTTAGGGTTAATCTCATGTTCTGGATTTTTTTTATAAACTGCTTTTACTTTGTATTGCTTATTAAATACTTCAATATCAGCAAGAATAAGACTTTCAAGCATAGTTACGTTAAGTAAAAAACACTTCTTCTTAACATTTACTACTTTAAACACCTTATCAGCCCAATCCATCCTTTCTTTCAACTTTATCTTATTAGAACTTACCGCATCTAAATCCCGAATGGCAATTATTGTATCTAGATTATGTTTGTTTGCCTCATTGGTTATTATTTTAAAGAACTTAGGCGAATCCAATTGGGAACCAAAGAAATTTTTACCAACTGGTATAAACTGCAATTGAAAGTATCTGCTCAATAAGTTCTTAATTGCATTTGTATCATTGGGATTTTCACCAACTAGTCCAATTCTTTTCATTTTTCTAAGTCGGAATGAAGCCAATAATCACTTAAAAAACCAACCTCTTTGGTATATTTCTGCGCTTTTTTTATTTCATTCTTTGTTAAGTGTACATAAACTGAACCTTTAACGGAATCATTTTTCGAAATAATTATGCGGTCAAGTTCATCTTGCTCTAAAATGTTTAAGGACTGCGGAGAGTGTGTACTAATCACAATCTGCCTTGAATGTGCCTCTTCTTTTAAAAACTCTAATATCTTATGAAACTGATGCGGATGAATACCCAACTCGGGTTCTTCTATCAAAATGCAAGTTGCTCCTCCCTCTACTACTTCATGTATTAAATAAAAAAGCCGTTTTGTTCCATCTGATAAATAATTCCAAGGTACCCACTCTTTACCAATTTTAAATTCTACATAAATGTTTGTTATCCTGAGATGTTGTTTATCTTTATATATATTAAGATTTGGAGAAAATCTAAGATCAGCTATTGGACTAAATTTTTTTAGCTTATCTTTTAAGTTCTTACTTATTTTAAGTTTCTTTTGAATCTCTTGCTTCTCCAATCTGACGTCCCCCGATTCTATCGCTTGTTCCAATTCAAATAAGATATTCCATAGCATATAAGAGCCGCCTATAATATTATAGTTCAAGTAAACATCATGGTCTTCATTCTTACTAAACTCTAAACTCCCTGGATTTTCCAAAAAAGCTAAATCGCTAGGTAAATTGAATTTAACAGATAATACATTCGGGATGCGGCCAACCTGCCTTTTAAGGAGAAAAAGATAAAGTGAACTTTTTATTTCTTCTAACGGTACATTTTCACCCTCAATTTTCAACGTTAAATTTGTCCCATTATCTTGATCGTAAAAATCTTCTTCTTTATCAATCGGAATTTTCCCTCCCCCTCCTGCTCTTCGCGCAACTGAGACTGTTATTAATTTATTAAGGCTTGTTAAATATTCAATCTTTGCTTCGCTAAATTTAGACACTGCATTTCTAGACCTTAACAACCGATTAACCTCTTGAATTCCCTCAAAAAGTATACTTTTCCCAGAAGAGTTCCTTCCAATGAGTATATTAAGGCCGGGTTGCAAATTCACCTTTGCGTGTTTAATGGATTTATATCCCTTAATCTCCAGTGAGTGTATTATTGCAGTGTTGTCCACAGATTTTTACAACAAAAATAACAATTGTATTGAGTTTAGCAATTCTTTTGGCTTAAGCATTGAAGGCTTTATGGCGTATCAGTTAAAATAGCATTGGAACATATACTATTGGTTTTGTGCCTCTTAGTTTCTATCAACTCATTCTTTCCATTAAATCAACCGCAGTTTGCTTTAGGATGATGGTGTTTTCTTCGGCTACACTCAGTTTGTTTAAGTGTTCGAAAGCAATTTGTAAATGATTTTCTTTTAGGTTTTCTGCCTTACCGCGAACATCATATTTATTATAGATACCAAGTACCCCGTTAATTTTTGCCTCATCGTTATCATTAACAGATAGCCAATGCTTTAAGGCAATCAAATCCTCTCCTTTAGCTGCATTTAGTGCTTCAATAAGCAGTAAGGTTTTTTTATTGGATGTAATGTCGCCACCTATTTTTTTTCCTACTTTTTCTCCCTCACCAAAACTATCTAAGATATCATCCTGAATTTGGAAAGCTATGCCCATATTTTTCCCAAACTCGTATAAATGAAATTGGTCATCTGTTGAAGCACCGGAAACCATTGCACCAATTTGCAAACTACAGCCAAGCAATACGGCTGTTTTCAACGTAATCATTTCAATATACTCACTTTCGGTAACTACAGCATACTTTTCAAAATTCATATCGAGCTGTTGTCCTTCACAAACTTCGGCAGCCGTTTTATTGAATAAGCTGATCAATGGGCGTATAGGATCAATATCTGTTTCACATAATAAATCTATGGCTTTTATCATCATCAGGTCTCCTGATAAAATGGCCACCGGTTCATCCCACTTTTTATGCACAGTAAGTTGTCCTCGTCTAATATCGGCATGATCCATAATATCATCATGCACCAGGGTAAAATTATGAAAAACTTCTACTGCTAAAGCTGCGGGTATTGCCTTTCTAATATCAACACCAAACATATCTGCTGCCATAACCACCAATACCGGGCGAAGACGCTTACCCCCTAGGGATAACATGTAAGTTATTGGCTGGTAGAGCTCATCGGGTTTTTTATCATATTTAAGCTTACTGATTTCCTGCTCAATGATGGTATAAAGTTCTTTATATGTTTTCAAACTATATGGTAAGTTGATTGGTTAATATGGTAACAAAATAAACGAATTATGGTTTATATCACCCATCATTAAGCAGTTAAAGCTAATGTATTAATCAGGTACTCGCCTTGCATAATGGGTAAAGCAGGTGCGGTATTCATTTGTAAACAAAACCGCACATCATCTTCTGCGGCATGCAATGCCTTAAATCGTTGCGCATGGGAAGATAGGCGCACGTGGGCCTCTAAATCGTTTTGCATGTGTTGGTACAAATGCGCGGCCATCATTGCTGAATCACAATCCAAGGCATAGTCATCCCGGAGGGCTTGCACAACAGCACCGGCAAACAACGTATCTTCTAAGTTGGCTTTGTCTTTCCACCCTGCACATAATAAAATAATATCTTGTTGCTGCTTTTTTAGCCAATTAACCAGCACTGCTATATTTAAAAAACTGCCTATAATTATTTTGCCTGCGCCCAACTCTTTGCTTTGCTTAATTGCTTTTGTACCATTGGTTGTGGTGAATGCAATATTTCGTTCTTTTAGCAAGGGGTTTTGAAATTCAAAAGGAGAATTGCCCATGTCAAAACCCGGTAATTTAATGGCATTTCTTTCTGCTGCACATAAAAAATCAAAATCTTTAAACATCATGCACTCTTCTGGTGTTGATACCGGCAGTATTTTGTTTACACCATTAAAAAAAGCCACACATATGCTGCTGGTAGCCCTTAGCACATCAATAATAACCACATTTTTCCCTTGTACTTGATAAAGAGGCAACAATGCCGGGGTTAATACCACTTCAATTTTTTTATTCACCTGTTATAATTTTAATGCCTTCTTGATCTTGCCTGTTGGCATAAAGTTGAATATGTTTTAACACATTATCCCATTTAGCCTCAACCATTGATACCGCATGATTGGTAAATACAACTGTTATATCACCTTGGTATCTCCAGTATCTGCTGGTATCTGAAGTATTGTTTTTTACTGTTACGAAGCGTTCAATTTTATTGGGCTCACCCACCAACTTAATCACATCATTTTCGCTGGTACCCGGCTTAATCAACAAAAACTTTTTTGGCAAGCCTTGCGCTACTAATGCATTGCCAACAAGCATGATGATGATACCAAGAACAATTCTTGCCATATTTACCTGATTATAAAAACGGGATTTTTACCACTTTGGCCTTAATCTGTTTATCTCTTATCTCAATAAATATTTCACTATCTACTTTACTGTTTTCTGTGGTTACATAACCCAATCCAATTGCTTTACTTAAGCTTGGTGATTGTGTACCCGATGTTACCTCTCCGATGGTGTTTCCGCTTGCATCTTTTATAATGTGGTGCTGACGAGGTATACCGCCACGCTCCAACATTTCAAAACCAACCAATTTTTTTTCAGGGCCATTTTCTTTAATGGCCTTATGGTGATCGGCCATCACAAACGGCTTGGTAAACTTGGTTATCCAACCTAATCCGGCTTCAATCGGTGATGTTTCATCGTTGATATCGTTTCCGTATAAACAAAAACCCTTTTCTAATCGCAAAGTATCTCTTGCTCCTAAGCCGGCAGGTAAAATATTGAACTCCGCTCCTGCTTCAAAAACTGCATCCCATAATTTACGTGCGTGGTTGTTATTTACATACAACTCAAACCCTCCTGCTCCGGTGTATCCTGTATTTGAGATAATAACACCCTCAATACCGGCCATGTCGCCTAATTTAAAGGTATAATATTCCATTTCGCTTAAATTAACATCTGTTAATTTTTGCAGGGCTTTAATGGCATTAGGGCCTTGTACTGCTAGCAAACTCATGTCATCACTCATATTCACCATCTCTACCCCAAAAGTATTATGTTTGCTAATCCAATTCCAATCTTTTTCAATGTTTGAGGCATTTACCACCAAGTAATACTCATCAGCAGCATAACGATAAACCAATAAATCATCTACAATGCCTCCTTTATCATTTGGCATGCAGCTATATTGCACTTTTCCGTCAGTTAGTTTTGAAGCATCATTTGTAGTTACCAATTGAATCAGGTCTAATGCTTTTTCGCCTTTTAACATAAACTCACCCATATGGCTTACATCAAAAACCCCGATGCTATTGCGTACCGCCAAGTGTTCCTGAATAAGGTTGGTGTATAACACAGGCATATTGTACCCTGCAAATTCAATCATTTTGGCACCTAAGGAAACATGCAAATCGTTTAAAGCTACTAATTTCATATTATATGGGTTTGTTTATTAAATAAGAGAATGGGCGAATTTAATTATTTTTAACTATGATTCTACTTTTAGGGAAGGTAAAACAGATTGAGGCTTTATACCTTTAATATCTTCCTGTCTCAGCTCCGTGGGTGGAATTGTGTGATAACATCATGCAGGTAAGCCCTATCAATATGGGTGTATATTTCGGTAGTGGTAATGCTCTCATGGCCTAACATTTGCTGCACTGCTCTTAAATCAGCCCCGGCCTCTACCAAACAAGTGGCAAACGAATGGCGCAAGGTATGGGGCGAGATGCTTTTATTTATACCTGCCTTTTTAGCCAAGTCCTTGATGATGTAGAACAGCATCACCCTGCTTATTCCTGTACCCCTGGCATTTAAAAATACGGTATCATGGTGGCCTGTTTTTATGGCAATGTGTGATCTTACATGGTCACGATACAGGATAATGGCATTTAATGCTACCCTGCCAATGGGTACTAAACGTTCCTTATTCCCTTTGCCTATAATCCGCACAAACTCATCAGTAAACGAAATATCCGATAGCTTTAAACCAACAGCTTCGCTTGCTCTTAAGCCACAACTAAACATGGTTTCTACCATGGCTTTATTACGCATGCCTTCCGGTTTGCTATGGTCAATTAGGGCAACCATTTGGTCAATTTCATGCAAATCCAGCACTTCGGGAAGTTTTCTTTTCAGTTTTGGCGACTCGAGTAGTTCAGCCGGATTTTTGCTGGTAATATCTTCCAACATCAGGTATTTGTAAAAAGCTTTAATGCCACTTAATATTCGGGCTTGGCTTGTTGCAGTCATGCCCAATTCGGTTATCCAGCGTAAAAACTCTCGAAGTGTGGTTATGTTTACTTCTTGCGGTTGTGGTGCTATTCCTTTGGTTTCAAAAAAATGCACCAGCTTTTCCAAGTCTCTTTGGTAAGCTTCAATGCTATTTTGGGCAAGGGATTTTTCCAGTTGCAAATAGGCTTTAAAGCCTTTGATATAACTACTCCAATTTAATGCCATGTAAAGCATACAAATGTACTGATTTGATTGGCTTTAGTAAGGCATTTTATCCACTAACTTGTTATTCGTTTAAGTTTGTCTTTAAATAAACGCATTTTCAATTTTCCATCCATAACCGGCTCCTTTAACGGCCCCTTAAAATCACCGCCAAATTTTAAGTAAAACTTAAAAAGGGTGCCAATGGATATGTTCCATTTGTGGAGGAATTGTTTGCGGCCATTGTTCTTCTTTACCCTGCTTACACTGCGCGACATAAAATGATACACCCTGCTTGATTCAATGCCTTTGTAGTACCTTACTCCTGCATGCCATAGTTTCATCATCATATCAGGATCAGAGCCCATTCCGGGGCTAAACTCCACACTTAACCCTCCGATAAGTTGCCAAATGTACTTATGCAATACCATAGGATACCAATTGCCTCCTGTCCAGTTTTTAAAAGCAAAGGTGTGGTATTGCTTAAGCAATGCTTGTTCATCAAACTCTTCAATGGTTTTGCCAAAATTTTGAGGTGCAATTACACATGCATTGCCAGACTCTCTTGGCTCAATGGCGGTTCCGTTAATACAGAAATAAATATGGTTGAGTTGCTTTACCTCCTCAACCAGTGGTTTATCCCAATCCGGGCAATAATACATGTCATCATCACTTAACACCAAAAGCTCAGAAACGGCTAAGGCCGAAGCTGCATTAAAGGCATAACAAACACCTGCATTTTGTTCAGCAAACGTGTAATCGTACCCTTGTTGTTTAATCCATGCTAATGTTCCATCTTCGCCATGGTTAACATGGATAATGATTTGGTGTTTATAGTATGAATTTTTTTCAATGCTTGTTACACAATTTTGCAGGTATGGCAAATTATTCCATGTTGGAATAAGTATTGAAAATACCGGTGTAAAATCTAAGGTGCGTTTATGAAATTGGCTCACCTGCATCTTACCACCCTCTTTTAATAACGTTGCAGATTACATTCACATCACTTACACCCAATTTGGGGTGCAGCGGCAATACCAAATATTTATCTTCAATGGCATCCATATTAGGAAGCTCGTTGCTTCTGCCTCCGAAAATGGAATACCTGTCGTTTCTATAATGTACTTGGGCTGATTCAATTTTATGTTCTCTTAGCTTGGTCATCAACCCCACACGATTTTCAACCATGGCAGTGCATAGCCATGCAGCATGTTCCCTATCTTGATAGCCTTTTCCAATAAAAGAAATTCCGGGAATACCCTCTAAACCTTGCTCATAAGCAAGTAACAGCTTTCTCCGGTGTGCCAATACCTCATCAAATGTATGCAGCCCTGCAATGCCCATAGCGGCAGCTATGTCTGTCATCTGGTATTTGTATCCCACCTCGGTAATATCGTTCTCCCATATTCCACGTTGTTTATTTTCCCTGTCAATGCCAAACCACCTTACCCTTGCTCCTTTTTTTGCCAGTTCTTTATTTTTCATGGTAACCATACCCCCATCGCCAGTAGTAATGTGTTTAATGGCTTGAAAAGAAAACATGGTAAAATCAGATATTTCGCCAATTTTTTTACCCTTGTAGGTCGCCCCAAGCGCATGCGCAGCATCTTCAATAACCGGTATTCCATATTTATCTGCAATGGCTTGAATTTCATCCATATCGCATGGCAAACCACCATAGTGCACACATACAATGGCTTTGGTTTTTTCATTTACCACTTGCCTTAAATGTTCGATATTGATATTAAGAGTCTTGGGGTCAACATCAACAAACTTGATAACGCAACCCATATATAAAAAAGGAATATTGGTAGCTGTGCAGGTAAAAACAGGAACCGCAATTTCATCACCCGGTTTTAAATCTGCCAAAATGTACGAAAGATGAAGGGCATCTGTGCCCGAACCAACTGATAGGGCTTTGCCATTGGGAGCAAAACGAGCCTCAAACATTTTTTCAAACTCCTCAACCCGAGGTCCTTGACCAATCCACCTTGAGTTTAAAACTCCGGTAACCAAATCAATTGACTCCTTAGGTACGTTGGGATAAAATAACACAATCCCTTCCGTTTCTTTCATCAGAGGTAACTCATTCATTGGTTGATTTTTGGATGACGCAAGCATAAATAATTATTAAATAGTTTTCAGTACGACAAATATAAAAGGGAAAACCCCTAGTCTACCCATACTTTTATCATTAATTAGACACATTTCGTAAGCGAATAGTAGCTCCATCTTGTAAACCAGCTTCTAATTCACTTGTTATAAAATACTTAAATTAAACTAGTTCTTCTAAATTGGCAGTGTTATTAATTTGATAATTAACTTTAAGTTTGAACCTCATTTTATAACAAATGAAGATTATCATCATCAATGGTCCAAATTTGAATCTTTTAGGAAAACGAGAACCTGAAAAATATGGAACCCGTACATTTGAAGACTATTTCAAAGAGCTAATTGCTCAAAATAGAGATTTAGATTTATATTATTTTCAATCAAACTCCGAAGGAGATTTGATAAATAAATTGCATGAAATTGGTTTTAGTTTTGATGGAATCATACTTAATGCTGGTGCATACACACATACTTCTATTGCATTGAGAGATGCAATAGCTGCTATACAAACGCCTGTAATTGAGG
>RDYC01000236.1 GCA_004293295.1 Bacteroidota bacterium | reverse complement strand
ATTATAGATAGTTTTTGCATAAAGAGGGCTATTGAATAGCAATTATACTAATTATTGTCATTTTTTTTGTAAAGTTCCACCCAAGCTTGGTGCTCAACAATTCGTTTAACGAGTTTAACCTTATTGTTTTGTATGAGTTGTTCTACATGATCATCAAGCTCATTTGGTATCCGAACATAATATACAATTGCACTATCTGTGCTTAAAACAGTGATGTTAGGCAAAGGCTTAGTTACCATACCGGCAAAAGTGTTGGTTAGGTTAACGCACATTAAAAACGGGGCGTACGTTTTTTCGGTGTTAACATGTGCCGTAAAATAGTTAGTAAAATCAATTTGGGCTTTTAATAAGTGCACATAGCTTAGTTCAACATCGCCCCATTTTTTTCCATTCAAGCTCTCGTTAATATTAATAGAGCCAAGTATGGAGAAAATGAAAATGAAAGCAGCTTGATGATACTTAAACTTAAGCGTGCTTATCAGCAAAGCAGCACTAGTTAACAATAAAGGTAAAGCACCAAATAGATAACGAGGAGAGAAAAAATTAATGGATGCGAAAAGAATGAATCCAAAAGTAAAAATTAAAGTTCCAACCAAAAACTGTTGTTGTTGTTTAGTAAATCTATGGTTGTGTTTTATATAAACAAAAGTAAATATGGCTAGGGTGATAATTAGCATAATTGAACGCCCTTGTGCAACAAACAAGGTGAATAAGGAGGCATTAAATTTATCCCAAGTTTCGTCTAGATTAATCCAGTTTGCATGCCTGGGAAAAAAGTACCAGCCTAATTTTGCCTTTTGTATAACAAAAAAACTAAAGCCAACTACAAAGCAACAGGCAATTAAACCGAACAACTTTAGCATTTGGCCGCTTGAAAGTTGTTTAGTCATGGTTTGGTATATGGCTATTAAGCCAAAGGCAGGAATTAGTGTAAATGCGCTCTCCTTACTCCATAAGGCTAATACCATGCAAATGGCAAATGCTTTCCATTTCTGATTAAAGTAAAAATAGAACGACCAGACGAAAAGCAAGCCTAACCATACTTCTATGAGCAAATACGTGCTTTGTGCCAGAAAAATGGGCTGAATGCCAACCAATAATGAGGCCAGTATGCCAGTAAATTTATTTTGGGTTAACCAAACAGCCAACACATAAACGCTAATAAGTAATGCAATAGAAATGAGCAGCGGTAAACTATGTGCAATGGGTAAGCTGTAGCCCCAAAATTTAATCCACACTGATGCCATGAAATAAAACAACAAGGGGTGCCCTGTGTACAAATCAGGGTCAATGCTTGCCGGCATTATGCTTGGGCCTTGTTCTGCCATGGTTCGTATAGCAGGCATATACACCCATGCTTCATCCCAAAAAAATGGCAGGTGTAATGCTTCCCATTTAAAAACAACAAGTGCTGCGCAAAGTAACGCCAAAAACAAGATGTGCCAATTGTTCTGCAGCTTACTGTTCATCTTCGTCTACAGGTAAAATCAGGCCGTTTTCATCAATAATAATACTATCGTTAACCAAAGTATCAGCCGTTATTTTAATAAATCCTTTAGCAGGGCCACTTATGGTTATTTTATGTGTTAATCCTACGGTGTCTTCCGGGGTAAGCACGTTTCTTCTTATCATTAAACCGGCCAACGAGTTAAAGTGCCTTCCAACATGGTCTTTTAGCTGCCCATCTTTACCAAAACGCCACATAAATTTTTTCGGGCTAGGAATAATAATCGCCAAATAAAGTGCTTCACTTAAAGTGAGTGAGGATGCGGATTTATTAAAATAGAACTGCGCTGCTTCACCAATTCCATAAACATTGGGCCCCCATTCTATAATGTTTAAATATACTTCAAACATTCTGTCCTTGCTGCTCAATCGGTTGTTTTCTAAAATATAAACCAGTAGTATTTCTTCAAGTTTCCTTGATAACGTTTTTTCACGGGTTAAAAACACGTTCTTTATTAACTGCATGCTAATGGTGCTTGCACCTCGTGCAAATTTTCGTTTGCGAATGTTTTTTATGATAGACTGTCTGAAAGCCTCATCAATAAATCCACGATGGTAAAAAAACGAAGGGTCTTCAGTTGTTAATACTGCCTTTTTTAATAAAGGAGAGATCTGGTCAGTTGGAATAAAATTTGGATTACTGTAGGAGACTTCAATATGCCGTTGGGGTCTGCCATTTTCAACCACCACATGGGTAAAGTCATTGTTTAATTTATTCAAATTGGCTTCACCATACTTTGTAATACGCAAGTTTTCTTTTTCCAGTTTGCTATCAAAAATAAGCTCCTGAGGTTTATTCTCATTGTATAAAAAGTCTAAGCGGTAACTAAAGGAGCCCTCCGCTTCCATTCCTTTAAAATGGGTAAACAGACCTTCGGGAAGGGAATAAATAAAATTTTGGGCAGTGGTTTTGTTTAGAATAACATTTAATTGATAGGTTGTGTCCGGACCACGCTGGTATTTAATAAAGGGATGGAAAGAAATTTTATTGAACCGAACCGTTGAAGAGCTATCTAACGAAACAAAATTGCTTCCTAACACAAACACATAGTCAAACTCGGCACGCTCAATCACCACGTCTTTTTTAGCAATTTTAGGGTGGTTGATTAAAAAATTGGTGGTACTTGCCAAGCCCTTTATTAACAGTTGGTCGTCATCCAAGTCAATTTCATCAAGTTTTAACCGAATACTGTCAAATCCTGTAATCAAGTTAAAACGGTCCTGTACATATGGTACAAATACCTTACCGGTATCTGTATTAAAAAACCTTAAATCGGCACGTTTTTTACCGGGATTTGCCGAGCCAATAACCCGCCAATGTTGTTCTATTTGTGCTGACGACAAGCTATCCTTGGTGCTGCTGACAATAATGTTGGACTCCAGTTTTTCCGATAACAATAAGAACTCCTTCATATTAAAGGAAACCATTTGGTTGCCATCTTTAATAGTAAGAGCAACATTATTCACGGCAACATCAGCAGGTATAAAATTGAGTATTTTGCTAATAAGTTTATAGGCGGATTTGGCAAAGTTGGTATTGCTTGAAATGGCCCCTGCAGTTTTTGCTTGGACATCATTTTGGCTACTGTCTTTTGTGCTTAAAAATCCGTCAATATTTCGCCCCCTCTCGTCTTTGACCAAATTTAAAAAACCATCCTTAACCACCAATTCATTTAAGCGGAAATCAAAAAACAAGGCATACCAAAGCTTAATACTGGTTTGAAGGTGGCCGATATATAAAATGCTATCATGCTGTTCTGGAACCAAGCTTAGGTTTGTTATTTCAACCGTTGTGATACCGGAAAACGTGGCCTCTTGAATGTGTAAACTAGCATGATAATTAACTTTAAGCTTATTGCTCACTCGTTTAATGGCCTTATCCAGCAGTAAATTTCTGAAAGCAAAAAAAAGTAAAACAGCAACAATGAAAAAAACACCGGCTACTTTGGCCAGTGTTAGAGAGATTTTTTTTATGCGATTGGTATTAATCACAAATTAAAATTGGCAAGTAAATATAAAGCAAAAAAATGGCTATTTAAAAATAGGCCATTATACATGCATTACTTCAGCCTCTTTTGCTGCGGTTAATTCATCTATTTTTTTGATGTAAGCATCAGTGGTTTTTTGCACACTCGTTTCACCTACTTTTGCCTCATCCTCAGGAAGGCCATCCTTTTGCAAGCGCTTAATGCCCTCGTTTGCCTCCTTACGGATATTGCGCACCGTTACTTTTGCTGCCTCGGCCTCAACACGTACTTTTTTCACAATTTCTTTTCTGCGCTCTTCAGTTAAAGGAGGTAATGTAACCCGTATCATGCTGCCATCATTGCTTGGGTTAAAACCAAGGTTTGAAATAATGATGCCTTTTTCAATGGCTTGTAACGTTGATTTTTCCCAGGGCTGAATAGCAATGGTTTTTGCGTCAGGGGTATTTACATTGGCTACCTGACTTAACGGTACCAACTCACCATAATACTCTACTTTTACCGAGTCAAGCATGCTGGGATGTGCTTTCCCTGCGCGGATTTTACTAAACTCCATTGCTGCATGATCAATGGCTTTGTCCATGGTTTCTTTTACACCATCTAATACACTTTTTAAACGTGGATCGCTCATATCAATTCAATTTAAACTGTTAACTTACTAATGTTCCTACCGGTTTTCCTTCGCAAACCTCTAAAAAATTTCCAGCCTTGTTCATATCAAAAACTACAATTGGTAGTTTATTTTCTTGGCAAAGCGTAATGGCAGTTAAATCCATCACGTTCAAGCCTTTTTCGTATACTTCACTGTAGCTCACCTGCTCATAACGCACCGCGTTAGGGTCTTTTTCAGGGTCAGCTGTATAAATGCCATCAACCCGTGTACCCTTTAATACCAAGTTAGCTTCTATTTCAACCGCACGTAAACTAGCTGCGGTATCTGTGGTAAAGTAAGGGTTACCTGTACCTGCTCCAAAAATAACTACACGCCCTTTTTCTAAATGGCGCATCGCTCTTCTGCGAATAAACGGCTCACAAATTTGTTCCATTTTAATCGCACTTTGTAATCGTGTTTTTATTCCGGCTTTTTCCAGTGCGCCTTGCAAGGCCATTGCGTTTATTACGGTGGCTAACATGCCCATATAATCACCTTGGGCGCGATCAACTATACCACCCGAAACTCCCTGTACACCCCTAAAAATGTTTCCTCCACCAATAACAATGGCTACTTGTGTGCCTTTTTCAATTACTTGCCTGATGTCTTCGGCATATTGCTCAAGAATTTTAGGGTCAATTCCATATTGTTGTGAGCCCATTAAAGCTTCACCGCTTAATTTCAAGAGCACTCTTTTATATTTCATATTACTTTGGTTGTAATTGCCTGCAATTTGCAATATTTACTCCTATAAGGCAAACTTATCTTTTGTATTACCTGATTTAACTGGTTATGAGCAGGGTTTTTACAAGCCAATGATGAACATAACTAAAATCAAATTTTTTAAATGCATAATATTCCTAAACTTTGCTTGTAATTAAAGCAAGTTAACATGTACATTGAGCAATTATACACAAATTGTTTAGCGCAAGCCGCTTACTATATTGAGAGTGATGGCGAGGCCGCTATTATAGATCCCTTACGTGATTATGAGCCATACATCAATAAAGCAAACAGTAGAGGTGCCCGGATCAAGTATATTTTTGAGACACATTTTCATGCTGATTTTGTGAGCGGGCATATAGATCTTGCTCAAAAAACAGGGGCAACTATTGTTTACGGACCAACCACCAAAACAGACTATCCGGTTCATGTGGCTAGTCATCACGAGGTGTTGTCACTTGGGGCAATTAATATTAAGGTACTGCACACTCCCGGACATACCCCCGAAAGTAGTTGCTTTTTATTAATTGATGAGTCTGGAAAAAACAATGCTGTTTTTACTGGTGATACATTATTTGTTGGGGATGTAGGAAGACCTGATTTGCTGGATGGAGTTGTTACAAAAGAAGAGTTAGCAAGTCAGATGTACGACTCATTAAGAAATGAGTTGATGACCTTGGAAGATGATTTATTGGTTTACCCGGCACATGGCGCTGGCAGTGCCTGCGGTAAAAATATTGGAAAGGAAACGTTTAGCACCATTGGTGAGCAAAAGGCAAAAAACTATGCACTGCAACCCATGACCAAAGAGCATTTTATAGCGATTGTTACAGATGGCATTGCACCGGCACCAGCCTATTTTTTTAAGGATGCAAAATTAAACAAACAAGGTTATGCCAGCTTTGATGAGATCAAGTCCAAAGGATTAAGAGCCTTGTCAATAACAGATTTTGAATCAGAAATAAAAGCAGGAGCAACCATTATTGATACCAGGATACCTGATGTGTTTGAACTTGGTTTTATTACCGGAGCCTTAAACTTTGGGCTAAATGGACAATATGCCATTTGGGCTGCAACAATTTTAGACATTACACAGCCTGTAGTTATTGTTGCCGAACCCGGAAAAGAAACAGAGAGCATTGAGCGGTTAACAAGGGTTGGCTTTGATAACATTAAAGGGTTTTTGCAAGGAGGCTTTGAGGCATGGATTGATGCCGACAAACGTTATGACATGGTAATATCCATTGATGATGAGGAGTTTGAACTAGATGTTGCACATAGCCCTGTGGCGGTTTTAGATGTTCGTAAACCTGGAGAATTTAATGAGTTGCATGTGGATCGGGCTATACATTTTCCGTTAGATGCAATTGCCACCAATTATAAAAACTTGGATGCTGAAAAGGAGTACCTTATTCATTGTGCAGGAGGTTATCGCAGCATGGTGGCAACAAGTTTTTTAAAGTCAAAAGGAATTAAAAAGGTAAAAAACGTATTGGGTGGTTTTGCAAAAATTAAAGAGCGTAAAAAAATCACATTTGCGTCTAATATTGCAAAGGCAAATTAATTAAAGCCTCATGGATAAACACATTGGAATAATTATGGGCAGCGATAGTGACCTGGAGGTAATGCAGGAAGCCGCTAAAATCTTAGAAGAGTTCAAGGTATCATATGAAATAACCGTAGTATCCGCACACCGAACCCCCGATAGGTTAATGGAATATGCAAAAACTGCTCGTGAGCGAGGCTTGCATGTAATTATAGCCGGAGCGGGCGGGGCTGCCCATTTGCCGGGTATGGTTGCATCCGTTACTACATTGCCGGTTATTGGTGTTCCGGTAAAGCTAAAAGCATTGGATGGCATGGATTCATTGTTATCTATTGTGCAAATGCCCGGTGGGGTTCCTGTGGCAACTGTGGCCATAAACGGAGCAAAAAATGCCGGTATATTGGCGGTGCAAATTTTAGCCACTACCAACAATCGGCTGGCAGAACAATTGCAAGCGTATAAAAACAACATGAAAGAAGAGGTGTTGAAAAAGGCTGCAGTGGTGGAGCAAGGCAGGAAAAAAATAGGGTTTTAAAACAGATATAATACAGGCCGCGTGTATCTTACACGCGGCCTGTATGCTTTAACGGAGTATAATAACACTTTTGAATAGGGCCCCATTTGGGCTTAACGATTCTAATTATTCAATTTCACTGATTTTTACTGCATTGGTTCTAGGGCGGTCTTTAATAGGCATACTTGCCGTATTAATCACCAAATCCCCACTGTTAATCAGCCCTTTTTCTTTCAAAAAGTCATTAACATCTTGAATGGATTGATCGGTACTTTCAAAACTTTTGTAATAGAACGCACGCACTCCCCAAACCAAACTCAGCGTGTTTAATAAGCGTGGGTTTCCGGTAAATATATAAATCAATGCCTTTGGCCTAAAAGAAGAAATTTTATAGGCGGTATAACCACTAAACGTCATACTTACAATAGCAGAGGCTTTTAAGTGGTCTGATATCCTCACTGCGGTAAAACAAATCTCATCACTTAAAAAAGTAACAGAGTCTTCTGTAGGTCGCTTACCTTTAAAAAAGGGAGCATTTGTTTTTTCAGCTTCGGCAATGGTACGTTGCATGTGCCGAATAGCTAAAACCGGATAAGCACCCACGGATGTTTCAGCACTTAACATTACAGCATCGGCACCATCCATCACTGCATTGGCAACATCATTAACTTCGGCCCTAGTTGGGGATGAGTTGGTAATCATGCTCTCCATCATTTGTGTGGCAATAATAACAGGTTTGCCGGCTTCAATACATTTTTTCACAATACGTTTTTGTATAACCGGAACCTGCTGCATCGGGAGTTCTACCCCTAAGTCGCCCCTTGCAACCATCACCCCATCAGTAACGGTAATAATTTCATCTAAATTATCCAGCGCTTCTGGTTTCTCAATTTTGGCAATTACACGAGGCTTCCATTCATGCGCTTCAATAATGTTCTTTAATTCTATAATGTCTTCAGCCTTACGAACAAAACTCAATCCAATCCAATCTACCTTCTGTTCCAACCCAAACACCAAGTCTTGCCTGTCTTTTTCGGTCATGGCCGGAATAGAAAGTTTGGTGTGCGGCAGGTTAAACCCCTTTTTAGAGGAAAGCACGCCCCCAAAATTTACCTTGCACGTAATTTCATCAATAAGGTTGGTGCTTAGTACCTCAATTTCAATTTTACCATCATCTAATAAAATAAGTTCTCCAGGTTTAACATCAGCCGCTAGCGTGTCAAATTTCACGGATATCTTCTCTGATGTGCCTATCACCGGTTTGGTTACAACAGTTATGGTACTTCCGGTTACCAAGTTTATTTTGTTGTCTTGCATTTCGCCAACACGAAGTTTTGGCCCCTGCAGGTCAAGCAATAAGCTTACATGGGTTTGAAGGTCGGCATTCACCTGCCTGATATTATCAATTACTTTTTTGTGGTCTTCATAGCTTCCATGTGAAAAATTCAAACGGCAAACATCTACACCCTCCTCCACAATGGCTTTTAGCATTTCATAACTTGAAGTTGCCGGACCAATAGTGGCAACAATTTTTGTTCTGTTAAAATTTAATGTCTTCATCAGGGTGTTTAACTATAAGTATAAAATTACGTTCAAATAAAGTGATTTCTGTTAAGGTAAACAATAAGTGTAAAATGTACATTTATTATAAATAAAGTAAATTCACTTTCGATTTAAGTTTATCTGCCTCTAAAACGTACGCCAATTGAATTACCGTTAACTCATTAAGTGTATGTTTAAATTCCTCCTCATCAAAAAAATCCAATGCTCCTTTAACAACCACAAGGTAATCAAAGTTTTTAAGCTCCGGTATTAAGTAATTGTTTTCATCCTTATTGGCAAGTAGGCAATATGTAATGTGGTTTTCATCATAAGTAAACAAATACCGAGCAAAAGAGAGGCTTTTTTGGTTAATCTCCAGTTCATAATCGTCTATCCGTGCAAATTGAAAGGGATAAACGTTATTGATATGCCAAACCAAACGGTGAGATTTTTCAATAGATACGATTCCGTACAACAGAAAATCGTATTCGTATTCAACCTCAAGTTCAAATTTTTTGATAACTGTAATTAAGTTTATGCGAAATAACAAAAAACAATTGGTTAAGTAGCTAGTGGTTAATAAAAATTGGAGAATACCCAAAAAAATACTCGGAGTTGCTTTTTACTCAAAAAAAACCCTTTATTTGCACAATAGAATCTTAAAAAATAAATAAAATGTCAGAAGTTGCACAAAAAGTAAAACACATCATCATGGAAAAACTTGGTGTTGAGGAAAGCGAGATTACTCCAGAGGCTAATTTTACAAATGATTTAGGCGCTGATTCATTGGATACTGTTGAGCTAATCATGGAGTTCGAAAAAGAATTCAATATTGCAATTCCGGATGAGCAAGCCGAAAAAATAGGTACAGTTGGCGATGCAATAGCTTATATCGAAGCTAACGCAAAAGCTTAATCTTAACATTAAAAAGTTTTTTCATGACATCCCGAAGAGTAGTTGTTACAGGAATTGGTGCACTTACTCCAATTGGTAACAATGTTCAGGATTATTGGAACGCATTATCAAACGGAGTGAGTGGGGCCGCCCCTATCACCCGTTTTGATGCATCCAAATTCAAAACAAAGTTTGCCTGCGAAGTAAAAGGGTTTGATGTTGGAAACTTCATCGACAAGAAGGAGGCGCGCAGGATGGATCCGTATGCGCAGTACGCTATGGTAACGGCTGATGAGGCCATTCGCGATAGTGGGTTGGATTTGGAAAAAATCAATAAAAACAGGGCAGGTGTTATTTGGGCGTCAGGTATTGGTGGTTTAAGTACCTTTAACACAGAGGTTACTGCTTTTGCCAAAGGTGACGGAACACCACGATTCAGCCCTTTCTTTATACCGATGATGATAGCGGATATCGCATCTGGTTTAATTTCAATCAAATATGGTTTTAGGGGTCCTAATTTTGCGGTGGTATCTGCTTGTGCAAGTTCTACCAACGCGATTAGTGACGCTTATTTATACATTAAAGTAGGTAAGGCGGATTTGGCTATTACCGGAGGGTCAGAAGCTAGCGTATGCGAGCCTGCAATGGGTGGATTCAACTCAATGAAGGCCCTTTCTGAAAGAAATGATGACCCTGCAACTGCCTCTAGGCCTTACGATTTAAACCGAGATGGTTTTGTTTTGGGTGAAGGAGCGGGTGCTTTAATACTTGAAGAGCTTGAGCACGCTAAAGCAAGGGGTGCAAAAATATATGCCGAACTGGTTGGTATTGGAGCCAGTGGCGATGCATACCACATGACGGCACCACATCCTGAAGGATTGGGAGCAAGTTTGGTGATGATTAGCGCTTTGGAAGAAGCAGGAATAAAACCGGGTGATGTGCAATACATCAATACACATGGAACCTCTACTCCGTTAGGTGATCCGCAAGAAATTAAAGCCATTCAATCCGTATTCGGTGAAGATGCATATCAATTAAATATCAGTTCAACCAAATCAATGACGGGACACCTTCTTGGAGGTGCCGGTGCCATTGAATCTATTGCTTGTTTAATGGCTATTGATAGGGGAATTATACCTCCAACCATTAATCACAGTACGGTTGACCCAGTGATTGACCCGCGTCTCAACTTAACACTAAATGTTGCGCAAAAACGGGAGGTAAAAGTAGCGCTAAGCAACACCTTTGGCTTTGGCGGGCACAATGCATCCATAGCCTTCAAATCAGTTTGAGGGACTTATTAAACGTGGCGTGAGCTTTGGCGCGGAGGAACCTTCTTAGATTTGAGATTGAGAGTCTCACTTAAGTGAGAC
>RDYC01000235.1 GCA_004293295.1 Bacteroidota bacterium | reverse complement strand
GTCGTATTAAAACTGCGTTCCAACACAAATGCTGCGCTGTTTCTTTCGCTGGCTGTTTGCCACCTTAGCAGTGCATCGTTATTTCGTATGCTTCCGAAGAACGACAACAAGTTAACCGGTAATGGTGCTAAATCATCAGTGCCTGTAAAAAACGAAAACTCATTTAAGTTAGGGCAGGTAATAATATTCCTATTGGTATCAACTGTACTAGCAAAACCGGTATACCAAACCCATTGATTTAAAGAATTGGTTTTAACCATTCTTAAATTAGCTTCACTTGGATTTGTACCAATCCACTCATTCTTGTAATACATATTCATGGTATAGCTGTAAAAGCCCGGAGGAGCCTCCACATGTAAATAAAACGAAGTGGCATTTTGAGTAACACCTACATTAGGAGCAATGGTGCCTGTGTATTGGCGAACGGTTACCGTTGCAGGAGCCGTTGCAAAAGCATCATACGTAATGGTACAAACCGTATCTGAACCCAAAGTAAACACTTGTGTACCTCCGGCCACCGGCAAAGCAGGTGTTGCCAAACAAAGTACCGGTTGCGATACCGGAGTTACTTCAACTGCACCCAAATCTGGAGCACCCGTAGTTACGGCATTTGAGCGAGGATTACCATTAACATCGGTTAGCGGTTGATTAATAAGAAACTTACCACGTCCATTGGTAACCCATAAATTGCTATCATTTATATTAGGTGTAATATTGGTATTAGAGGTAAAGCCTGGTCGAGCTTGTATAGAGTTCAATTCATAACCGTTACCAAGCCCGGCCTTAGCAGCAGCGATGTTTGTATAAGTGGCAGCGGGTGTTCCTTTTTGAGCTAACAAGGTACCATTGGTAAACAACAAATTGTTATCACTATTTGAAAACAATGGATTGTAATGATACACAGCATAACCAGCACCATTATGGGCAAATATATTGTTGGCAATGATATTGCCTTGATATAATGTAGAACTGTAATAAAAATATGCCGCGTAGCTGGTTGCAAAAGGAGCAGTAGAGGCAACCGTATTGTGGTAAATTTGCAAATTGCTTGAAAACCTGTCTTCAAGCCCATAGCTTGCGGTGGTGGTTGAGGCAAAACTTACCCAAATAGTATTGTTGGCAATCAACCCCCTCAGCAAACCAAAACCATCGCAGTAATAAGTCCTGATACCTGCACCTGCTGTTGTACCAGTAATTCGGATGCGATTACCGGTTATTTCAAGGGCGCTATCTCCGTAGTAACATAATAACCCAACATACGTTCCGGCAGTAACACTGTTAATGGTATTGTTCCTAAATTTTAAGTTACTGGTGTAATACATGTAAGTACCATAAGTATATTGGTTGGTGAATGTATTTGAATCAACTGCAATATTATTGCTTAACACAGTGGTAGATGTACCAAAGAAATATAGGGCATATGCGCCTCCTGTAAATGTGTTGTTCCGTACCAACACTTCATTTACATTGATGTTAGCAGCACTAATAATAGAACTCAAATTACTTGTACTGGTAGTGGTAGGTGCAACAAATTTATTGTTGGTTATGCGTACGTTTTTTGATGAAGACATAAACTCAAACACCCTGGCGAAGGTGGTGTTTAGGGCTTGAAAACTCAGCTTGTGAAAATTGAAGTAGTTGGCACCAAAAATTCTAACAATGTAATTGGCCGTTGATGAGGCATTAAACCTGATACTTACAGAATCTGCGTTATCATCCAATGAGGTAAAGGTTATGGTATTGGAAGCAGATGCACCTAGAACTTCCGTAAACTGAACCTGCTCGTTGTAAATACCTGCTTTAATTTTAAAGGTCACAGCACTGTCAACACCTCTAAACTCAAGCGCATTTCTGGCATCATTCAATGTTAAGTAATCAGATGGAGCACTGCCAATAATATAATCTCCACGCATTGGGGTAGCTATCTTTCTCAACAGTGTATCATTGATTGCATTAGAGTCAAGCATGGAGTTTGGCATAGAAGTATATGCCTTTAAATCAAACGGTACATTTGGAGTAATGTTTAACTGATTTGCCCCGGTAAATATAAACGAATCCACACCGCATGGTGCCAATGAACCTGACCACAAAGATGTTATAGGCAAATTACCAACAACTTGATAAGCCACATTTAATGTAGATAACAGACTGCCACCAAGATTGGTAAACTTCACGATAACATCTTGTAATCCCGCAGTAACTGGATAAGCTGGTTGCACAATACTTAAAGGCCCTGCATCATTTGCCAACAAAGGGATTTCATGTGCGCCTATATCAGGAATTGTGGCCCTGGCTACATTGTTGATATCCGAAGGTACAAATGAAAATACAGCAGTATCTCCATTTATACAGGCATTGCTAGGAATAAGCAACGTATCTGAAGCAAACTGAGGATTAGTAGTGCTGCTGTTTATGTTAAAGCCACCCCCACCAATAAATGATGTTTTAGTGTACCAACTGCCAATGTAGGCGTAATTACCTGATGATACGTCCTTATATAAATTGTTGTAATTTATTTGGGTAAACGCGCTTGCTGGAGTAATGTAAATAGGAGCTGCAGTTGATAATGGCTTGGTTACCACAAAATGGTTGTTTTTAAGTATATTTCCCGAACCGCTACTAAAATAAAAGGCCGCTGCGGTGGCTGAAGTGGTAACCACATCATGCAATACGCTGTTGTGGTAAATGTTCATATTTGATACCGTTAAGAAATAAACCGGATAAGGGTTTGTGGCTTTAAAACCACCGGCAATTTCATTGTTTATAAACGAGCCCCTGTAACCAGATGGGTTTGAAGTGTTGTAACAATAAACCCCATAGCTTCCTGCATTTTTGATGCTGTTGTTATTGATGATATTTCGCCTGTCTTGCGTTGCAATATTGTAGTAGGAATACAAACCATACGAATTCGTATTGGCACTGTTCATCGTTATTCTGTTGCCGCTGATATTCAACCCGTCTACAAATGTAATAGCTATGCCATAATTATACTGGTTACTAACTATGTTATTTCTTACATTAACATTTTTAGAAGGGGTTACTGAACTGTAATAACTGTAGTAGTATGAATAATGATAAACACCCACATAACCATTGGTAAACCTGTTAGAGTCAATATCAATATCGGTTAATGTATATACATCATAATAGTATAAAGAAGTGTTTGAGCCAGACATCACCACACCGGCATACACATCACTACCTGTGCTTGCATTGGGGTTATCAATAAAAATATGGCAATTTTTCACTGCAATATTTTTTAAGCCTGTTTTACTGATGTGCACACCCCATGCATTGGAAGTATTTGTGCTTCTAATGGTTAAGTCCCTGATGGTAACATAACTCACCCCAATCCTAAACACTGGTCGTTGGGTAAATGTATTGTTATGCAAAATAATAGAAGAATCGCGATGAGTACCCTGAATGGTAAGCGTTTTAAGAGAATCCAACCCGGGGATGGGAGTTTCAATCAATACCTGATCAATGTAAGTACCCGGTTGAACGGTAAAAGTTACTGCACCTACCAATCCGGCTGATGTAGCACTGGCAATGGCTTGGCTTAACGAAGTAAAATCTGGAGTTAATCCTCCTATGTTGTAATTACCACTTAGCGGCAAAAATGCATTTGCCTTTAAGGTATCATTATTTTTATCGCTATCAACTAGGCTATTGGGACCATCGCTATAAACTACAATACTGTTTGAATTACCGATGTTAATTTGCTGAAAACCCGAAAAAGTAACGGTAACAGTATCGCATGCATTAAGTGTACCCGACCAAAAAGTAGTATTGGGCAAACCACCATTGTGGGTATAAGCTAAATTAAAATTGTTTACAGCATTGCCTCCGGCATTTTTCATCAACACCTTTAAATCGGTAAAACCCGGAACCAATGGTGAAACTCCGAAACTCAACCCTACAACTTGCAGGTTATTTGATAAAGGTACTGATTCTATGGCACCCATTGACGGAGAAGTTAATGAGCGCGTTGTACCAAAATAATCGGTGGTGGTGCTAAAATAGCTTACTCCTCTTAAACAGCTATTGCCTATGGTTAAGTTTGTATCATTGGTAAATTGGGGGTTATCAACTGAAGAGTTGGTATTAAATCCGTTAACTCCTCTAAAATTGCCACTATTATAGTTGGCACCTAAATATAGCAATTGATTGTTTGATGTGTCCGAACGGTAAAATGTATTGTAGTTCATCGTATCAAACGAAGCTGTAGAAGTGGCATACATAGGTAGTCCGGGGGTGTTTTGTGTTACCGCAAATACATTGTTTAAAACGGTGATACCCGAACCGGCACTCACATAAAATGCCCCATATTGATTTGAGTTTGCGATGCCCTTAAAATTTGCGGTATTAAACGAGATAGACCATTGGCTGCTGCTTGCTAAGCCTAAAGTTCTTCCGAATTCGTACATTGCATTGCCGCCCAACAAGTTGTTGAATATTAAACCCTTATTACCAGCAAGATTATTTGATGAAGTGATGTAAATGGCGTATTGCCCAAAACGTGGAATGCGGTTATTGGCAATAATATGCCTGTTTAACCCGGTACAGGTGGAGTTTAGCAGGTATATCCCCATGGTAAATGTAGTGGTACTTCTCACAACAATATTGTTATTTGATATTTCGCTACCATTTTGGTAATTCCCATACACCCCATAATAGTATTGGTTATTCATATTGTTGTTTCTAATTTTGGTGCCTACGTGCAAATTACTGGCAGCACCAGCGGCAATCACCCCATAATAACCGGCATTAATGGTATTTGAATCTATTTCGGTACCGTCAATACGGGTTCCGGTGGTTGCACTGGTTGCGCTATTATTAACCACCACACCTGCATAAGAGGTACTGGTAGAAGTTGCACCTGTTCCGGTTACTTCAATTAAGCAGTTTTTAATCTTGTTGTTATTTGAATTAAGGCCCATGATGTGCACCACCCAACCAACAGTACCTGTGGCGCGTATGGTCATGTCTCTAAATGTTACATTACTTGCCAAGTTTAGCCGCAGGGTGTGCCTAAGCGAAGTATTGGTAGATGAAAAAGTAAGTACAGTAATGCCTTGCCCTGCACCATCAAAAACAATGGTATTGGTGGTTGAACTGCCGGTAATGGCAGGAATATTCACCTGCTCTGTAAACGTTCCATTACTCACATCAAACACAACAGGGCCACTTACTCCAAATGGTGCCGCATTTGCAGGACCGCCATCTGATCTGGTAGTAGCTGCTGTTAAATAGGTAACTGCCGAACTGATGTTTTGAAAGTTGGTAGTACTGGCAGGAAGTAATGGGTTGATGGTATAAGTGCCGCTGAGCTGGGTGGCCGTAGATGATACACCCAACAACATCAACAATGTTAACACCAAATAATTCAGGTAATTGTTTTTCATAAGCATTAAAATTTACTTAATTTTAATACTAATTTAATTGAAAGCACCTGACTTCCAAGTTAATTTTTAAATTTCTCTAATAATTTTACATTGTATGGATTTCACCACAACCCTTAACCGTCCTTTCCCCGCATTTTTGTTGAGTTTAATGCTTTTTGACGGTTTTAGGCTAACCCGCTGCGTAAACAATACTGTATCATTTTCTAACCACAGCACTTCATAGGTATCAGGTTCGGTTCCGGTATTTATAATTTTTATACCCCGATTATCAGCCAAAGTATCAACTACAAATTGGTATTGAAAAAGAGATGAATAATAAAACACCCGGTAATTGGTTTGGGGTTGCCAATTATACCGCTTACTGCTCCAGGCATCATTGTAGTAGGTACGTCCAATCCAGTTGATTTTTTCGCCATTGCGTGTTACTTCAAAAAATAGCGGCTTGTTACCCATACCCACCAATACAGCGTTATTATTCACCAATTGTGCTGAGCCCATTTGCGGGGTGTAATATTCATTGGGGAAATACTTTTTAAAATAAACCTGGTTGACCACTTCGGTTGCACTGCCTTCCTTATTTTGCAGATTTAACTCTACAAAACCTGAACCCGTTTTGGCTGTACCATTGTTAAATATCAGCAAGTTTCCGTTTGGCAACAATGTGGGACAATGTTGCTGCGAAAAATGCTCTCCAGAAATTAATGAATCGTTAAAATGGATGGTTTCTAAACCAATTTTTCGCATAATCTGGTTATTGCTTCGGCTAATCTTAAAAATGGAATTAAAGGTTTTAAAAGACGCATAAATCACATTGTTTAACGTATCTATTGCCATGCCGTTTAAATGACCAAGCCTGCTCATGTTTATGCTTCCATTGGGAGGTTGAAGGTTAAATTGTTCTTTTAATTCGGGAAGCAAATTAAAACGCCAAACTTCTTCTCCTTCCAGGTTTACTTCTATAATGGTTTCACTCAGCATCTCTCCGGGTAATTCGGCAGAAAGGCTGCTATGGTTTAATTCTTTAATTGGTTTTTTTCCCGCAAGTAAATAATTCCCATTCGGCAATTTTTCAAACTCGTGGTGGTAATGTTCGGTTGATTGTTGCTTGCTTAAAGGGGTAGGATAATGCCACAACATCTCCCCGTTCAAATCAATTTCAGCAACATCCCCATTTTGGTTATCAATATACGTGATGGTGCCTTGTGGCGTTAAATTAATGTCACGCAGTGCCCTATCCTGTTTACTATTTGGTAAAAAAAACACCGGTTTGCCCTGCATATCTACCGCTATTTTTAACCCATCGAGTACAATGATGCCCTGTTGCTTTTTAGGCGGCATTTTCTCCCACACAATTTTTTGCAGGTTGGTATCCAACAACTCACTATTGGCTGTGGTAAATGTATAGGTGGGCGATTGAAATCGGGTAAACCCAAATTGCTTGATTTTATAATACCACTCGTAAGTTGCCTGAAACGACAAGGTAACAGGAGATATGGCAGCCCTACAATTTGCCCTTACTTTGGCTACCTTTTTTTTTGCTCCCGCAGTTGCGTTAACCTGTTTAATGTAAAATACATACTTGCCTGAAACCGGCCCTTGGGGCACTTCAAAATATGGACGTGTGAAGTTAATACGGCTTCCATTTTCAGGAATAACCTGCTGGCCCAAACAATGTTGTACCCAAATCAGTATCAATGCTGCTCCAACAACAATTGTTTTGTAACCTTGCCGCATCGGTTAAATCATTGTTTTGGCAGCATCTAAAGCCGCTTGCAACCCTTGTAAGTTGTTACCTCCGGCAGTGGCGTAAAACGGTTGCCCGCCTCCCCCACCTTGGATGTGTTTGGCCAACTCTTTTACCATATTTCCGGCATGCAGTTTTTTATCGGCTACCAAGTTATCGCTGATGATGATGCTCAGCATAGGTTTGCCATTTAACTCGCAACCTAACACACAAAACAGGTTTTCTATTTCTTGTTTTAATTGAAACGATAAGTTTTTTAATTGCTCTGCTGATGAGATAGTTATTAGTTGGATGAGTAAATTGGTTGATTGGTTGCTAACTACTTTGGTTTTTAGCTCTTGTTTAATTAAGACTGTTTTTTCGTTTTCAAACACTTCCAGCTTTTTGTGCAACTCAGCTTTATCAGCCAGCAATTGCTCCACTGATTTTTTCAAATCCTTGGCACTTAACAGTTGTTTCAATTCGCTCACCAAGTTCCATTGGGTGTTGGTTAATTCTTCAACCGCATTTGCAGTAATGGCTTCAATCCTGCGCACACCAGACGCTACGGCTCCTTCGCTTACTATTTTAAAGCCTCCGATTTGTCCGGTTGCTTTTACGTGTGTACCTCCGCAAAGCTCGCGACTGTAGTGTTCATCAAACGTAATTACCCGCACGCTTTCCCCGTACTTTTCGCCAAACAACATCATGGCTCCCATGGTTTGGGCCTCTGCTATGGGTACATTTCTGCGCTCATCCAGGTTGATGTTTTCCCGTATTTTTTGGTTAACAATTTGCTCTACCTTGGCTGTTTCTTCTTCCGTCATGGCCGAGAAATGCGAGAAATCAAAACGCAAATACTCATTGTTTACCAAGCTGCCTTTTTGTTGCACATGTGTACCCAATACACTGCGCAAAGCCGCATGCAACAAATGTGTAGCACTGTGGTTGCTTTCCGTGAGTTTACGTTTGTGTGCATCAACGGTGGCCGTAAACACCGCTTCTACATTTTCAGGAAGGGTTTCAGCAAAATGAATAATGAGGTTGTTTTCCTTTTTGGTATCCACAATGGTTACTTTTTCATTCACATTGCTGATGCTGCCCGTATCGCCAATTTGCCCGCCACCTTCAGGATAAAAAGGCGTTTGGTTAAACACCAACTGGTAACTTTCTTTTCCTTTGGCTTTTACCTTGCGGTATTTAATGATGGAAACTTCCGCCTCAACTTGGTCGTAACCTAAAAACACTGTTGGCGTTTCCTCACCTATCACCACCCAATCATCCGTGGTTAATTCCGTGGCCTTGCGGCTGCGGTCTTTTTGTTGTTGAAGTGCAGCTTCGAAGCCTGCTTCGTCAATTGTAAATCCTTGTTCGGAAGCAATTAATCTGGTTAAATCTATCGGAAAGCCAAAAGTATCTGATAATTTGAACGCATCTACTCCTGAAACACTTAGCGATGATAACTCACTAAAATCAACATCTTTTAAAAAACTAAAAGACGGATGTTTTTCAAGAAAAAAATTCCTAAACTTATTCTCATTTAAAAAAGTCTTAATTGAAACTGCAAGATCTTCCTTATTAGGACTAAAAACTACCCCTGTTCTTTTCAAGTCAATTGAAAGGATATTACCATTCTCAAAGCCGAAATTTCTATTTTCTGGTTTATAATGAAAGAATACATTATTTTTTGTCAATATCTTTTTAAATACATCATCAACCTGATTATTCATCAATGCATTAATATAATTTAGCCCCTTATCCAACGTCTTTAAAAAGCTCTGCTCTTCCTCTCTTATTACTTTCATTACGTAATCTTTTTGGGCAAACAATTCAGGGAACACGTTTTTAAAACTATCTGCAATCAGCTCAGCAAGCTTGCATAAAAACGGTTCTTTAATGTCTAAAAACTGGTATTGGTAACGCACGGCCCTGCGCAATATCCTGCGAATCACATAACCCGCTCCATTGTTGCTGGGTAATTGTCCATCAGCTATGGTAAAACAGATGGCACGAATATGGTCGGCCACTACACGTTTAGCAATTGCTCTTTTGTTTATATCGCTTAACAGACGCCTTTCATCTATATGATTTTCTATAAATTGAATGGTGGGTACAAACACATCGGTATCGTAGTTAGACGATTTGCCCTCAATGGCACGCACCAAACGCTCAAAACCCATTCCGGTGTCCACATGTTGTGCAGGGAGTTTTTCTAACGAGCCATCGGCTTTGCGGTTAAACTCCATAAACACATTGTTCCAAATTTCAATCACCTGTGGGTGGTCGTTGTTTACCAACGTTGCGCCATCCACTGCATTTCGCTCTGCTTCGGGGCGCAAATCAATGTGTATTTCGCTACATGGGCCGCATGGGCCTGTATCGCCCATTTCCCAAAAATTATCCTTTTTATTGCCGTTTAAAATGCGTTTTTCGTCAATCCACAACTTCCAGTTGTCAAAAGCTTCTTGGTCAAAAGCCAACCCTTCTTTGGCATCGCCTTCAAAAACAGTTACATACAACCTGTCTTTGGGTAATTTATACACCTCCGTTAACAATTCCCAAGCCCACTCAATGGCTTCTTTCTTAAAATAGTCGCCAAAACTCCAGTTGCCCAGCATTTCAAACATGGTGTGGTGGTAGGTATCCACACCCACTTCTTCCAAATCGTTGTGTTTGCCGCTTACGCGTAAACATTTTTGGGTATCTACCACGCGTTTGTATTTGGCTGGTTCATTGCCCAAAAACCAGTCTTTAAACTGGTTCATGCCAGCATTGGTAAACATTAAGGTAGGGTCGTTTTTAACCACAATGGGGGCTGATGGAACAATTTGGTGGCCTTTTGAGGCAAAAAAATCGAGGAATTGTTGTCTAATCTGTGCGCTTGTCATGTATCTTTAATTCAGCTACTTGTTTTAATTGGTATTGCTTTAAGAAGAGTAAAGGTTATTTTTGCTGCTTGTTTTTACCAAAAAAGCATGCATATTGAATGTTCCTTAACAATTCAGGATGGCAAAAATAAAATACTTTTACAATCCACATAGCTTAGACTTTGAGAAAGTTGGGGTAAACGTGCGTGCGTTGGCATTACGTATATTCGGCTTTCTGAGTGCAAGCATTGTGGCTGGTGCAAGTTTACTGCTAATTGCCTACAACTACATTGATTCGCCCAAAGAAAAGATTTTAAAACAAGAATTAAAAAATTACGAATTACAAACACGGCTGTTGAACAGCAAAGTTGATAGGCTTTATGCCACCTTAGAGGAGCTAAAAGATAAAGATGCCAGCATTTACCGTGCTATTTTTGAGGCTGATCCGGTAAATTATAAAACAAAACAAAATCAGGTTAACGACTACAAAGACTTGGAAGGCTTTGAAAGCAGTGAGGGGCTGATTTTATTAACCAAACGGGTTGAATCACTGAGCCAACAAGTTGATATACAAACAAAATCCATGGAGCAATTGGCCAAGTTGGCCGCCAACAAAACCGAGTTTTTGGCTTGCATCCCTGCTATTCAACCTGTTACCAATAAAAACTTACGCAGCATGGCCTCTGGTTTTGGTTACCGCTTGCACCCCATTTACAAAACGTATAAAATGCATACGGGCATTGACTTTACTG
>RDYC01000234.1 GCA_004293295.1 Bacteroidota bacterium | reverse complement strand
ATTGCCACAGAAGATCAATATGATAAAGTAAGCGCAAGAGGCTATGCAATGGGTTATATCGGAAGTGTTATTCTCCTTCTTTTTGACCTGTCATTGATTATCTTGCCGGATGTATTTTTCCCAATAGAAAGTAAAGTAACAGAACTATTAGCAAATACTCCGGGGCTTACGCAAGAAGCAGCACTCGAAACTGCCAAAAACCATTACACTGTTGTTGCTACAAAATTATCTTTTATCACCGTTGGGCTATGGTGGGCAGGATTTGCCCAATTCCTTTTCTTTAGAGTTCCGGAGCAACACAACACCAAAAAATATGACGGCAATATCTTTTCAAAAGGATTTGAAGAATTGAGAAAAGTATGGATCCAAATACAACACCAACCAATCATCAAAAAATACCTGATAGCTTTTTTCTTTACCAGTATGGGTGTACAAACAGTGATGTATGTGGCAAGCCTTTTTGGTGAAGTGGAACTAAAATTACCAACAGCAAAATTAATTGCCACTGTTTTAACCATTCAACTAGTTGCTATTGGAGGTGCTTGGGCTTTCTCAAAACTCTCAGCCCGAATCGGTAATATTTACACCTTACTGATTATGGTAATTACTTGGATACTTATCTGCGTATATGCCTATTTCGTTCGGGAAGAATACCAATTTTACTTACTGGCATTTGTGGTAGGCATCGTAATGGGGGGAATACAATCCATGTTACGTTCAACCTTTGCAAAAATTATTCCCGATAATACAATAGATACCGCATCCTATTTTAGTTTTTATGATGTATCCGAAAAAATTGCCGTGGTATTAGGTACCTTTAGTTACGGATTAATTAATGGCTTAACAGGAAACTTGCGTGCTTCAGTAGTTGCATTAGCCATCTACTTCATTATTGGTTTATTCTTTTTTACACGCATTAAAAACTTCAAATCTTTTCATCCTTAGCCTATGAAAGTAGATTTATTCATCCCTTGTTTTATTGATCAGTTACGGCCGGAAACGGCCTTTAACACCATCAAGGTATTAGAAAAGGCAGGATGCCATGTTAACTACAATGTTGAACAAACATGCTGTGGCCAAGCCGCTTTTAATGCCGGATACTGGAATGAAGCCCGCGAAGTTGGCGTAAAATTTTTAACGGAGGCCGATATGAACCGCTACACTGTTAGCCCAGGGGCAAGTTGTGTAGGTATGATTAGAAACTCCTATGATTTCCTATTTCAAAACTCATCACACCATAACAGATTTCGTCAACTGCAAAAAAAGATTTTTGAACTCAGCGAATTTTTAGTGGATGTACTACACGTAACTGATTTAGGAAGTATGCTCACTGCCAAAGCAACTTACCATGACTCTTGCAGTGCACTTCGTGAGTGTCACATCAAATCACAACCACGCCAATTATTGGAGCACGTGCAAGGTTTGCAATTGGTTGAGATGAAAGATTGTGAAACCTGTTGTGGTTTTGGTGGGGCATTTGCCGTAAAAGCAGAACCAATTAGTGTTGCAATGGCCGAACAAAAAGTAGAACACGCCTTGGCCACCGGAGCAGAATACTTAATATCAACCGACTATAGTTGCTTGTTACACCTGGATAGTTATATTAAAAACAAGGGAATTGCATTAAAAACCTTACATATTGCAGATGTCTTAGCAATGGGAATTTAACTTAATAAAAAAAATATGGCTTTCATTATTATCGGTATCATCATCCTTGTACTTGCGCTCACTGTTTTTTCTAAAACAGAAATTCTTAAACAGTTTACCGGAGCGGCCAGAGTCGCAGGAGTTGTATTCATTGGTATTGGCATTTTAACCAGTTGTTTCAAACAAATTGACCCAGGTCAAGTAGGGGTAAAAGTATTGTTTGGAAAGGTTGAAGACGAAGTGCTGAGCAGCGGGCTAAGTTTTGTAAACCCAATTGTTGATGTAGTTAAATTGGATATTAAAACACAAAACTATACCATGAGCGGAGTACATGATGAAGGCGCAAAATCAGGTGATGACGCCATTAAGGTACTTACCTCCGATGGGTTGGAAGTAACCATTGACCTAACAGTGCTATATCGCTTGATTCCTACAGAAGCACCAAGGTTGTTACGTGAAACCGGTAACGACTATACCGACAAAATTGTTCGTCCGCTTACCCGAACAAAAATAAGAGATAACGCTGTTTACTACGATGCAATTTCATTATACTCCACCAAAAGAGATGAATTTCAGTTGCGCATTTTCACCAGCATTGAAAACGACTTTAAAAAACGCGGGCTAATTTTAGAACAGCTTCTCGTGCGCAACATCACCTTACCCCAATCGGTTAAAGCAACCATTGAATCAAAAATAAATGCAGAGCAAGAAGCCCAAAAAATGCAATTTGTATTACAAAAAGAAAAACAAGAAGCAGAACGTAAACGTGTAGAAGCTCAAGGTATTTCTGACTATCAGCGAATTATTGCAAGTGGGCTAACCGACAAACAATTGCAATATGAAACCATAAAAGCCAACTTAGAACTTGCCAAGTCGCCAAATGCGAAAGTTATTGTAATGGGTAAAAACACCCCGTTAATTATTGATGGTAAATAAATCTTGTTCTAAATAACTGATATGAACTATTCCGAAGCACAACTATTGCACTTTACCCAACAAGTGTTTATGCAATGCGGTATGCACCAAGATAACGCACAGTTAGCTGCCCGAGTATTATTGGCTGCTGATTTGCGTGGTATTGATTCGCATGGAGTGGCACGCTTATCAGGCTATGTACGTTTGTTTGAAGCAAACCGAGCCAAAACAAACCCACACTGGAAAGTTATTCATGAAACCCCCTCAACCGCAACGGTTGATGCTGACGAAGGGCTTGGGCTTATTGTGGCGCCAAAAGCAATGGAAATTGCTATTGAAAAAGCAAAACACTGCGGTACCGGTTGGGTTGCCATTCAAAACTCCAATCACTTTGGCATAGCTGCTTTTCACGCCATGATGGCGCTGGAACACGACATGATTGGTATTGCCATGACCAATGCAAGCCCTTTGGTAGCCCCCACACACAGCAAAGAACGCATGTTAGGAACCAACCCTATTTGTTATGCCTTTCCGGCCGGAAAACACCAGCCGGTAGTGGTTGATTTAGCAACCTCTGCTGCGGCTAACGGTAAGCTTGAACTGGCCCAACGAGCTAATAAGTTAGTGCCCAAAGGATGGATTTTAAATAAAGATGGACAGGACACCACTAACCCATTTGCACTAAAAGAAGGGGGAATATTGCTACCACTTGGCAGTGGCGAAACCCAAGCCGGACATAAAGGCTTTGGCTTATCTGCCATAGTGGATATTTTAACAGCGGTACTCAGTGGAGCCAACTATGGGCCTTGGGTACCTCCATTTGTTTCTTTTCTTAGCCCACTACCCCATTTACCCGGAAAAGGAATAGGCCATTTTCTAGGAGCCATGCGTGTTGATGCTTTTAGACCCGCAACAGAGTTTAAAACCCACCTTGATAACTGGATTGATCGGTTTAAAGCGGCTGAGCCTATAGAAAAACAGCTTCCGGTAATAATTCCTGGTGAGCCCGAATTTACGCATGAAAAAGAGCGGAAAGTAAACGGCATACCACTAAATAATCAAGTAGTGGACGATTTGAAACAATTGGGCCAAAAATTTGGTATTGCATTAGATTAATTACATGACAAAAAAGATATTGCTTGCGTCAAAATCCCCAAGAAGACAAGAATTGATTAAAGGGATTGAATTGCCTTACGAAGTAAAAGTTTTTGATGTTGACGAGACCTTTCCTCAACATTTAAAAGCGGAAGAAATACCCTTGTTTTTAGCGCAAAAAAAATCCGCAGGTTACACAAGTAATTTGCAAGAAAATGAAATACTAATTACTGCAGATACCATTGTTTGGGTAAACAACCATGTATTAAATAAGCCGGAAAATGAGCAGGAAGCCTTTAACATGCTTAGCGAAATTTGTGGCACTTCACATTTGGTATATACTGGCGTGTGCTTAAGAAGCCAAGAAAAACAAGTTACCTTTTTTGATTGCAGCGAAGTTTTTATTAAACAACTCTCTGAAGATGAAATATGGCACTACATTAAACATTATAAACCATTTGATAAAGCCGGAAGCTATGGCATACAAGATTGGTTTGGGTATATAGCTGTTGAAAAAATAAATGGTTGCTTCTATAATGTAATGGGTCTACCCGTATCAAAACTTTACCATACCCTAAAAGAATTTAACTAAAAAACACCCCTTCTTTTAACGAGTAGTCGGATACAATAATTCTTTTTACGCCACAAACTTTCATCACAACATCCATTAACACGGTTGCCACAGTAATCATCTCCGTTCTAAAGTCAACCATTCCCTTAAGTTTGCTTCGTTGTTCAAGTGTTGATGTTTTCATCACCTCCACAAAAATTTCGAAATCTTCAAATCGAATTTCCCTCGCATGCTTACTTAATGTTAATGGAATCACAGCCAAATCTTTAAGTACAACATCAGCCAGTGTTTCAAACGAGCCTGCTGCACCCACCACTGCAATGGGTTTATAAATATGTACCGCCTCCTTAAAAGCCACCAATACCTCCTCCAAATATTGATTAATTTGAGCCACCTCAGCCTCCGTTATGGGGTTGTGTTTGTGGAATTTTTCCAACAAACGAGCCGCCCCAATTTCAATACTTTGTTTGTATAAAATTTCCTGCCGATTGCCTATGATAAATTCGACACTGCCACCTCCAATGTCCATTACCAAAACAGGCATAGCAGGCATAGTAAATGAATGCCTCACCCCCTCATAAATATACATAGCCTCTTGGTCACCGGTAATTGAGGTAATGGTAATACCGCATTGAACCTTTACGGCATCAATAAAATCTGGTCCATTTTTGGCATTCCGAATTGCTGAAGTAGCAAATGCCAGTACTTCATCTACACCAAATTGGTTGATGTACTTTTTAAACTCATTTAATGCCAATAATCCCCGCTCAAAAGAATCACCGGTTATGAGATTGTTGTTAATACCACCCTTACCAAGTTTAACCGGTATTTGCAATTTAAAATACTCAATCAATACATCCCCTTTAACATCTGCTATAAACAAATGAAACGTGTTTGTGCCTAAATCAATAACTGCTTTCAATGCTTGTGCTTTGCTGCAAAATACACTTTAATGCCAACTTTTTAACCTTGCTTGAATCATTGTTTGTAAATATAACACCACCAATAATACAAACATTCTGAATAACAAATAAGTGTTATATTTACCAAGTGAAAACATGGCTATATGTTGTTATTGGCGGTGCTATTGGTACTGGTTTGCGGTTTGGGATAAACTTATTACTAAAACCGGATACTAACACATCCTTTCCCTTAAGTACCTTGGCAATTAACATTACAGGCTGCTTGCTTATTGGATTAGCCTTTGCTTACATCAAAAAAATTACCCCATCAGAGCAATTGCTTTTTGCCTTTTTTACAACTGGGGTACTTGGAGGGTTTACCACATTTAGTGCATATGCCGTAGAAACCGTGCAGCTATTTGAAGCACGCAAAGGAGGTATAGCTATTATTTATATGCTGTTAACCAATACATTTGGATTAATGGCTGCTTGGTTGGGTTATAACCTCCATAAAGTATTGAGTTAATATGCGTGGAGTAGTTATTAAATCAACCGGAAGCTGGTATAGCGTAAGAACAGAGGATAAAACCTCCATACAATGCCGCATAAAAGGAAAGTTTCGACTTGATGATATAAAACACACCAACCCCATTGCTGTTGGAGATTGGGTAGAGTACACCATTGAACCTGAGCATAACACCGGAATCATTCACACCATAGAAGATCGGAAAAATTACATCATTCGAAAATCAAGTAACCTCTCTAAACAAACGCACATTATTGCCAGCAATATTGATCAAGCTTTATTAGTTGCTTCACTGGTTCAACCGCAAACCTCTTTAGGGTTTATTGATCGGTTTATTCTTACTGCCGAAGCATACCATATCCCTACCATTATTGTGTTTAATAAAGCAGATTTATACCACAACCATTTACAAGCCATTTTAGACGACACCCTTGAAATTTACCAAAACATGGGGTACACCTGCTTTAGTACATCAGTGCCTGAATCCATAAATACAGAAAGGCTAAAGCAAATCTTAACCAACAAAACCACCTTAATATCCGGCCATTCTGGGGTCGGGAAATCAAGCCTATTAAACCACCTTTCAAATGGGTTAAACCTAAAAACAGGTAGCATTTCTGAATTCTCTAACAAAGGAACCCACACCACAACGTTTGCTGAGATGTTTGAGCTCTCGTTTGGGGGATATATTATTGATACGCCCGGTATAAAAGAATTTGGACTGGTTGATTTTAACGAAGCTGAAATATCACATTACTTCCTGGATATGAAACCCTACATCAACCAATGCCGCTTTAATAATTGTAAACACCTAAATGAACCTCACTGTGCAGTAAAAAATGCTGTAGAAATTGGTCTCATTAGGGAAGAACGTTACCACAGTTACATAAACATTTTAACTAAACAAGATTTGTACACCTGACATGAAAGTAGTTATCCAACGTGTAAAATCAGCATATGTAAAGGTGAATGAAGAAGTGGTAGGTAATATACACCAAGGTTTATTGGTTTTAGCTGGTTTTGAAAGTACAGACTCCAACCATGACTTTGAATGGATCTCCAAAAAGATAACCCAACTGCGCATTTTTAACGATGAGCAAAAAACAATGAATCGAAGTTGTTTGGATATAGAAGGAGAAATATTGGTAGTAAGTCAATTTACCTTATTCGCTAGCACACAAAAAGGAAATAGACCAAGTTATATAAAAGCTGCTCCGCCTGAGATAGCAGACGCTTTATACAACCAATTTATAGCAACACTGAAACAAACATACTCCCCTGCTAAGGTTAAAACAGGAATATTTGGTGCACATATGGAGGTGGGGTTAACCAATGATGGCCCTGTGACAATTGTTATTGATAGCAAGTTAAAAACATAAAAAAAGCCTAAACTTTCGTTTAGGCTTTCGGGATTAATATTCCCACAAATCGTGTTCCTTTTCAAACAGTTCGTTTTTGATTCGCTCCGCTTCAAGCAATGCCGCCAAGTTATCTTCTTTAAACTCCCTGAATTGATTAATATATTGATCGTAAGGATTGGCTTCTTTAACAATGTAGCTGGTAAACAATCGCTGTTCAAACCAATCATCATATGTTAAACGGGCGGCATCATTTTGCCTGTTAAATACCTCCATATTAACCAAAACACTTCTCACATCAAATGGATCAGCGTCACTTACATCTTTATGGTATTTTAACCAAGCCCATTCAACCTCACCAGATTCCTGACCTGCAACCGTAAAAGGCACCATTGGAGCTATGGCAATAATCCGCACATACATCCTTGACTCCTTCTTATCAAATATCCAATCTTCTACTACTTTGTATTTCTTAATATCGGCTGGTACTTTGATAATTTGCACTGTATCATAGTAAACGTTGGTTGGGTCATCCGGGTCTCCGTTCTCGTCATAAAGTTTCTTCACTGGTTCTTGACCTGCGCCAAATAACCTAAACTCCTCGGGAGTCATGAAACCTGAAAGCGAGTCATCTCTGTAAGCAGTTAACTTTCCAGACAAAATCGCGTTATAAATAATTACATTCAACGGATTTTTAGGCCAGTTCATTGGCTGGTTCTGCTTTTGACGCGTATCCACAATGCGCCAAACACGTTTGGCCCACATCACATCCGCCTCGCGCAAATAAGGCCAATCAATTACTTTTCTTTCAGTAACTGCCTGACGGGTGTAGATAAAGTCATCATACACACCTTGGGCGTCCGCAAAAACGGAAACTGAAAGTAAAACTGCTATAAAGATTAACTTTTTCATGATTATTGAATATCAAATACTAATGGTGAAGGCAATTGGCGTCTGCCATCAGGTCCTTGAACCTTAATTTCATAAATCAACACCTTATCACCTTTCGCTACCTTACTCAATGCAGCTTGCATACCAGGAGTTAATGCAGAAGCCTTGCCGGTTTCAGTATAAGGTGTTCCGCCTCTTTTGTACAACACCGCAAACTTATATTCGTAAGGAATGTATGAAATACCTTCAAACGCGAAACCATTTAAGGGAGCCCTTACAGAACCTTGAGACCTTAACACTGCAGAAGCAATAGAACCACTTTTATCAATAGTACCTAAAGAAGGTGTTGGATCTGGAACTTTACGAACACGGTATTCTTGCTCACCCATTTTTTTGGTAGCATTAGTTGATTTATCTTTAACAGTACAAACGATTTTCACTTTTCCGGCTGAACCCGTAACGGTTAAAATATAAGAACCTTTTGATTTCGGGTCCTTTTTCAAGGTACCACCACTAGCAGGCTCTAATACCGGAGTAACTTCGTCAGCTGCGTAACCAGGCACAGAAACTGCAATTGGATTTTCTAAACCTATGTATACCACGTTCATTTTAGTGGCTGAAATAACGGCTAAAGGAGGAACAACAGTGTATGATTGCTCTACTTTGTATGTTTCCATTGTACCGTCAGGTTTCTTTGCAGTAATTAAGGCAGTATATTTCTTTTCACCTTCTCCGGTAGCAACAACTTCATATTTACCAATACCACCCTCTGTTTTAATGGCTGAACCATTTACTTTGATTTCAGACTCTTGCTTAGAGCTAGATGCTGCAACAAAGATTTCCGCAGTATACTTACCCCCTGAGGTAACATAAGTTCCGCTTGTTGGGATAACCTTAGCCTCTAACTTATCAAAAGTAAAGTCGTTGGCTGAAATAGATTTTCTAAGTTCATCTAATATTTGTGATTCCGTGTTACGCACATCACCTTGCATTTTAGTTAACAAGGTAACAACTGCCGCTGCCGGATTATGTTCAAACATAATAGACTCCCAAGAGTGGGTAGCTCCTTCATGTTTTACATCTTCTGTTTTTAAGTCAGATTTTATCTCCGCATGTTTTTCCTTTGGTAATAAAGCAAAAAGTTCATCTCTTGTTTTATTTATCCTATCACGCACTTCTTTACCTTTACCTTGATTAATCAATAAGTTCGCATGATTTTCTACATCGTCCGGCTTGGTGATTTCTTCGTCCTCGGTTTTACCATCCTCATTTGAATCCTCTTTTCTACCATCAGCACCTTGAACAATCAATTGTTTGATTTCCTCTAAATATTTAACAGTGCTGTTAGCTATGTCTCTAGCTTTCTTTGCCTTGTTAAAAACGTCAGTCGCAACAGGGTTTGAAGGAAAGTCATCATGGTACTTAGAGATGGCCTTCATTACAGAAGCATTTTTTGTTTCTATGTTAATTGCTGATTTCTCCAAACTCACTTCCACCAAGTGAAAGGCTCTTAGAATCTCAGCGGATACGTTCAAAGCCAAAAGAGCCGTTAACACGAGATACATCATGTTAATCATCTTCTGCCTTGGTGATACATTACCTCCTGCCATTATTAATTTTCTCCTTAATTAATTATTTAAACAATATAAATTTACTGAAGTAACTGCTTAGTTAGCAGTGCGGTTCACGTTCATAGCGGTAAGCATGTTACCATAAACGTTATTCAGGGCAGTTAAATTGTTTGATAATTTACCTATTTCATTTTTGAACTTGTCAGCTTCACCTTGAGTTTCAGCTAAGCTACTTGCTACTTTCGAAAGATTTCCCACAAAATCATTGATTGACTTCAAGTGGTTGTTCGACTCAGAAATTTCTAATTCATAAACCGCATTTAACGAAGTTAAGTTTTTAGTCATACGCTCAATTTGGGTTCCGTATTCTTTTGAACCTTCAGAGGCTGTAACTAAACCTCCAATAGCATCAACGGCTTTTGCATATGAACTGCTGATTCCACTCACAGATGCTGCAGCCGTTTGTACGCTTTTAGTGTACTCATCAGTTGCCACAGCTGCTGTTGATAAATCTTTTAAATCTGTAACGTTTTCGCTCAAACTCTTCAATCCGTTACCTAAACTTTGAATCAACTCAGGACCAACTTTAGCTTCTTCTAGCATTTGGTCAAGTTGTTGGGTTACGGTTCCTTTGGCTTTGCTCTTTTTATCTTTTTCAGGTGCATCAATACCGGCTAACTCAGGATAAACAAGTGTCCAATCTGTTTCTTTGTGTAATGGTTCAAATGCAGAAATGAAGAAAATAAGCGCCTCGGTACCTAATCCAACGATAAGCATAGGGTTAGCACCAGGCCAGTGCATAATCTTAAATAAAGCACCAACAATAACAATAGCTGCACCAAAACCATAAACCTTGGCCATGATTTTTTTGAAGGCCATACTCTCGAAGAAACTGTTTGAACTAGACATGTTTAATTAAATTTTATTAGGTTGTTGAAATATAAAAGTGTTTAAAATCTTGAACCAGAGGATTATTTATCTCGGTTTGAACGGCCAATGTAACTCATTACACAACGGAAACCAACATATGAGTTACAGCTGTCTTGAAATTCGTAAGACCTGGTGCCATTTTGAATGTAGTAACCTACATCCTTCCATGAACCACCCCTAATCGTTTTTCTTTTCAAAGTTTCAGGATCTGAATCCTTGGCATCGTATTGATAATCCGGATTCAAATCATGAGAAAACAAATTGCCTCCCTCTGCATAAGCCGTGCTTGTCCATTCAGCCAAGTTACCAGCCATGTCATACAAACCGAAATCATTCGGGAAATAAG
>RDYC01000233.1 GCA_004293295.1 Bacteroidota bacterium | reverse complement strand
AAACGTATTTTCTGTTTGGCCATTAAACTTGTCAAATAATGGCTTCCAAACCACATTTCCTACAAAATAAAGCGGTGATGTAGCATTTGCTTGATAATGTTGCCAAGTATGTTGCCAAATAAGGTAATCACCGATATCGTCTGTTTTAATAACGAGGGTGCCTTTTTTAGTTACCACCTGTGCTGTAAGCAATGAATGAATGCGTTGTTGCTCACTTTTTAAGAATGCCCTTGTTTTGCGGTGTTTTAAAGGCAATTTTATTCTTTGAAAGAGTAAAGAGAGCCATATTTTAAGCATCATGGGCATGTTAGGTGCAGCAAAAAGTAACTGTATTTTATACTACAAGTGTAGTTTAAAATTTAATATCTTGAAATGGCACGCAAAAAATTTGCCCCACCCAAGGTTGCAGGCTTACCCTTTAAAAAGGATAATCCATTAAATTTTAACGCCAATACCAATATACCAAATGCGGCCTTCAGCAGGCAATAAACCGGGCCCTGGATAGCCCCCGGCCCTTCTGGTGAAGTAATGTTTGTTAAAAACATTATTTATTCCTGCATTAATCTGGTACTTCTTCAATAGTTGCAAGCTCATTGACCAATCGGCAACCTGATAGGCAGGAATAATCCCAACGGTGGCCCTTGCATTTGCTTTTTCTGTATTTAGTGCATCAGCATATGCTTCACCTACCATGCTATATTGAAAAGTAGTGGTAAAAAATTTGTAGCGATAAGTGAGCCCAAAACGATGAATGTATTGTGGTGCATTTTCAACAAACTTCCCTTTTTGGTTTTTTGTTGCATCAGGGTCGTTCCATGTTAAGTACTTTGCTTGTATAAAAGCAACGGAGGCAAAAAGCTGAATGGTTCCAATTTTCAAGGTTGGTAAAAATGCAGTAGGCACGAACTCTGCAAATGCTTCAACTCCTTTGCTTTCTGAACTGCCAATATTGGTGCGGTAATTTTTCCCATTAACAGTATAAGTCCCGATTCGGTTTCCATAATACAAATAGTAAGCACTCACATCAAAATTCAATACCTTACCCAAGGCTCCACGGTATCCAAGATCAATATTATATCCATTGCCATCTTTTAAATCCGGATTGATGGAATCTGTTGTGGCTACTGATAAATCGCTGAATAATACAGGGCGATAACATTGCGAAACATTGGCGTACAGGTTAGTTGATGCTGATACTTTGTATTGAATACCCAAACCCACTAAGGCAAAACTACGGGAACTGGTTTGATCAACCGACTTTGCATCTAATGTTCCTTCTGCTTGATTATCTAATACCTCAAAACGAACACCCGGAGTAAGGCTTAGTCTGTTGGTGATATTAAATAGGTTCTCAGCAAAAAAGGCCAGATTTTGTGCATCAAACTTAATATCCCGATTTAGTGCTTCCTGCTCAGTAGCTAAGTCATAGCTTGCTCCTCTATTGCCAAACCTGCTCTGTATGCGATTAGTGTTACCTTTGTAGTAACGTCCTCCCAAAGCTAATGCATGCTTTTGTTTACCTATTTGGTAGCTGTACAAATGTCTTACCTCAACACCATAATTATCATAGGCATCCTTATCAATTACACGTAACCCAAAATCACCGGAAGCATTTGCCAAATCAGGGAGATTGATATCACTCATAAAACCAATGCTGTTTCTTTTTCCTGATAAACCGAAGGCCTTAATATTTAGCTTATGATTACTGGTTATTTGGTAATCAAGATTAATGGCAGCAATGTTCCAGATTAACTTAAACCAATTTCTGTTTCTTACCGATTGTTGTGCACTGATAGCAAACATTGAATCGGTAAGCCCACCCGGTTGTTGTACCAATTGATCCATTCTGGTGTACTCAGCACTGATGTGTATTTTAGAGGTAAGTTGATAGCCTAAATTAACAAACCCATTCCAGGTGTTGTACCCATTATTAATTCGCCATCCATCCGAGCGCCTGTAGTTTACATTGGCATAGTAAGTAAACTTCCCCACGTTGCCTCCAATTGCATTAAAGGTGCTAAATAATCCATTACTTCCCGCAGTTTGCATACTTTCTACACCGATTTTTTTTCCACTTACTGAGCGTTTCTTTATATAATTTACAACTCCCCCAAATTGCGGGCCGTACTGCAATGAGGCAGCCCCTCTAATCACTTCAATTCTGTCTAACGATTCAACAGAAGGGGTATAGTAAGCTTCGGGGTATCCGAAAGGGTCGGCAGCAATATCATATCCATTTTGGCGGGTATTAAATTCCCACATACGGTTGGGGCTTAACCCCCGAGATGCAATACCCATTTGCACTCCGCTTCCATCGCTTTCCCAAACATGTATTCCGGGTACTTTGGCAAATATTTGGCGCGAATTATTTTGTGCAAGATTAGCTGTTGAAGTTGTTAAACGAACCACCTCTGTCTTCTTACCTGCATAAATTACGTTATCCTTTACATCCGGCATGCGCTCAATAGTTTTAACTCCTGAAACATCTCTTACTTCAGCTTCTTTAAGTTGTACATTGTTATGTACGGTAATGGTACCCAAATTAACTTCGGGTTTGTTTTCATCAAGGTGAAATACATAAAGCACCACAATTTGTCCACCCATTTCTGTTTTAAGTTCATATTCACCCTTAAGCAATTGTTCTATCTTAAAAGAGCCATCCTGATTGGTTGATGAACTCACTCCGTTATTTAAAAATATATGTTGATTGGGTAAGGGTTGTTGCTTATGATTTACCAATACTCCTCGTATGGTAATGGCTTGGGTAGTCAAGGAAAAAAATATGATAAACAATAACGGTATCGTCTTTTTCATAAATACTAATTTGAAGAATATGGTGGGTCAAATGTACCCTAATTAGATTTAGTCTAAATAAAAACAATGACTGATATTTATCAGAAAATGGCGAAATAATAAAAAAGCCACTGTTTTACAGTGGCTTAAATCTATATTATATTATTCTTAATTTCTTTATTCAATTGCCCAACAATCGTACAATTTATTGATAAACTTGTTTTCAGGAATTTGCATATCCTCATCCGCCATGGCTACTTCCATCGCAAAACGAGTTAATGTATGTCTTTCATCTTCGGTACTAATGGTATAAAAGTGTTCCGCAGTCTCAATAAAATGTCTTTCCCTTTCGCTCTCAGGTAAGGCACGCAAAAAAGCTTGTTCTTTAATTAAGTCCAGCTCTCCATCAAAATGGTCGTTTATAAAATCAAGAATAACATCACTTTCTGCTTGCTGTATTTTTCCATCAACCAGAGAAACAATCACCAGCAAATGGAAACCGGCTTCCACTTTCGTCATTTTTTTTATAAACTGCGTTTGCATATCATCAACTTTAATATTTCACAAATTAATTGTTTTTATTTTATTAGTCAATTGGTGAATTAAAAAAAATCACATTAACCATGCAATAATGGATACAACTGCCTTATAGTAAAACCAATCGGCTTAATTACTTTTCTAGCTTTAGCAATCAGGTATCAATTAACCAACACGAGTTCTATACTTGTATCTTGGGTTAATTTATAAAAAGTAAAACTTGTGAATTAAACAGCAGGCGAAGAATCTTTATTGATTAAATGTTCGATGGGAGAAGAACAGTTGACCAGTAGCTTGATGTCAACTTATATCAGTAAATAAACGATTAAAGTAAAACAGGGGCTTCTTCTGGTTGTTTAATTACCACATAAAGGTTTAAGTTTGCGCAATAATTCATTTTCGATTTCATGAAATTAAATCCATCTGAAGTAGGTTTTGGCACAAAAGCCATACATGCCGGACAAGAGCCTGACCCAACCACCGGTGCGGTGATGACCCCAATTTACCAAACCAGCACCTATGCGCAGGAAAGCCCCGGAAAACATAAAGGTTATGCCTATGCACGCGGTAAGAATCCAACACGCAGTGCGTTGGAAAAATGCTTGGCTGCACTAGAAAATGCAAAACACGGATTGTGTTTTAGCAGTGGTATGGGAGCCACTGATGCTGTAATCAAGTTGTTACGCCCGGGTGATGAGGTAATTACCGGAAATGATTTATACGGTGGTACTTACCGCATGTTTGTAAGGGTGTTTGCCAATTATGGAATTAAGTTTCATTTTATTGATTTAACAGATGCCAATACCATCAACAATTACATTAATAAAAACACCAAATTAGTGTGGGTGGAAACTCCCACTAACCCAACTATGCAAATTGTTGATATTGCAGCTTGCGCAGCCATTACTAAAAAGCATAATTTAATATTGGCCATTGATAATACGTTTGCTTCACCTTATTTACAAAATCCTTTAGACCTAGGAGCTGATGTGGTGATGCATAGTGTTACCAAGTATTTGGGTGGACATAGTGACGTAGTAATGGGGGCTTTGGTAATGAATGATGATACGTTACATGAGCAATTGGCTTTTATTCATAACAGTTGTGGTGCAACTCCCGGACCTCAAGATTCCTTTTTGGTGTTAAGAGGGCTTAAAACATTGCACTTAAGGATGAAGGCCCATTGCGAAAATGGCAGAGAAATTGCTCATTTCTTGCGTAACCATCCTAAAATAGAAAAAGTATACTGGCCGGGGTTTACTGATCATCCAAACCACGACATTGCTAAAAAACAGATGCGTGATTTTGGCGGTATGATTTCTATTGTGCTTAAAGGGGCCGACCTTGACGCCACTTTTAAGTTTGCTTCATCATTTAAAGTATTTACTTTAGCTGAAAGCTTAGGAGGTGTTGAAAGCTTAATCAATCATCCTGCAACGATGACGCATGCCAGTATCCCTAAAGCTGAAAGGGAAGCTGCTGGTGTGGTTGATAATTTATTGCGGCTGAGCATTGGCGTTGAAGAGTTGCCGGATTTATTGGCTGACTTAAAGCAAGCACTAGGATAAACTCGTTTAATTTATTGCATAAAAAAAGCCACTTTGAAGTGGCTTTTTTTATAGTTTGTTTTTTTACACCAAATTAATTTTGATGCGTTTTCCAATTTCTTCAATATCTGATTTGAATTTCTTATCTGTTTCAATTAAATCATTTACTGTTTGACAGGCATGAATAACCGTAGAGTGATCTCTACCGCCAAAATGCATGCCTATAGTTTTTAATGAAGCCTTGGTTAAGTCCTTTGCATAAAACATGCTGATTTGACGTGCTTGCACAATTTCACGTTTACGGGTTTTTGATTTTACCAAATCAACGGGGATGCTGAAGTAATCGCAAACCAATTTTTGTATAAACTCAATTGAAATCTCACGTGAAGAGTTCTTTACAAAGTTCTTCAATATCTGCTTCGCCAACTCAAGAGTTACCTCTTTGCGGTTTAATGAAGCTTGAGCCAATAGAGAAACTAAAGCACCGCGCAATTCGCGAATATTATTATTAATATTATGTGCAACGTATTCTACCACATCACGGCTTAGCGTAATACCATCGTTGTACATGTTGTGTTCAAGTATGGCTAACCTTGTTTCAAAATCAGGTTGCTGTAAATCGCATGATAAGCCCCATTTGAAACGTGATAATAAACGCTCATCCATCCCTTTCAAATCCTTTGGAGCCCTATCGCTGGTAAGTATAATTTGTTTCCCTTGTTGGTGTAAATGATTGAATATGGTGAAGAATATTTCTTGGGTCTTTTGTTTGTTCTCCAAAAATTGCACATCATCAACAATAAGTACATCAATATTTTGGTAGAAATTTAAGAAATCCTGGTTGCTGTTGTTTCTCACCGCTTCTACAAATTGGTTGGTGAATTTCTCTACCGGCACATAAAGCACAACCTTGTTCTTGCTGTTTTGCTTAATCATGTTTCCAATGGCTTGCACCAAATGTGTTTTTCCTAATCCGGTTTCACTAAAAATCATCAACGGATTAAATGAGGTTCCACCGGGTTTGTTTGCAACTGCAAATCCGGCCGACCTAGCTAAACGGTTACAATCTCCTTCAATAAAGGTATCAAAGTTTTGATTAGGATTAAGGTTACTATCTATATTTACCTTTTTTAAACCCGGTATAATAAATGGATTCCTGATGTTGCTGCTTAAGTTAAGAGGCATGCCAACATTTTGAGTATCTGCTTTGGCGTTATTGCTTCCGGGAATATTTACCACATAAGGGTTGGAATTATTACTGGTATTTTCTACAATAATATTATACTCCAAGCGTGAGCCCGGCCCTAATTCTTGTTTAAGAGTTTTTTTCAATAAAGTTACGTAATGTTCTTCCAACCATTCGTAAAAGAATTGGCTCGGCACTTGAATGGTAAGAATTTTATTATCCAATTTAACCGGCTTTATGGGTTCAAACCAAGTTTTAAAGCTTTGGGGTGAAACATTATCCTGAATCAGTTTTAAACAATTATTCCAAACACTATCTGCAGTTTTATCAATCATATTTCAATACTCTTTTCGCTTGTGAAAATGGATTATTTATTGTGAATAAAAAAATTTTTTTTACGTAATATTTTATTAGGAAAATTCAGTTCTGTTGTAAGTGTTTGTGTTTGTTGTTTTTTTATGCAGATTATAATTTTTTAATCTTACAAATTTGGGCTGTTTTTTTAAAGGAATACACTTGTTTCTGGATTAAAAACAATAATGTATCAACAATTATGAACAGTTGCTTTCGGATATGTACAAATTCGCGCCAATCCCACTGTTTACAACATTTCCGGCCGCATCAAACAACAAATCTATTTTACCCAATTGCAAGCCAGCCCAACCTACTTGGTTAACTATCACCTCTTTGCTTTGAATATTTTTAATTGTTATAGGTTGTGGCAAAAAAGTATGGGTATGCCCGCCAATAATTACATCAATAAATGCTGATTTTTCGGCCAATTTTTTATCACTGATTTTATCAGAGGCATATTCAAAGCCAAGGTGAGATAAACAAATAACCACGTCACATTTTTTCTGCTGTTTTAATTCTTTGGCAAGATTATCCGCCAATAAAAGTGGATCACGGTATTTTACTTCACCAAAAAGTTGGTTAGGCACCAAACCGTTTAAATCTATACCCACACCAATTACCCCTATCCTTACACCTCCTTTATTAAATATGCGGTATGGTTTTACCAATTCTTTAAGTGGGGTGTTGCCAAAATCGTAGTTGCAATTAATTAAACTAAAGGTGGCGTGTTTAAGTTGACTGGTGATGCCGTTAATGCCATTATCAAAATCATGGTTCCCCAGCGTAGCTGCATCATAACCCATGGCACTCATGAGCTTGTACTCCAACTCACCTCCAAAAAAATTAAAGTAAGGTGTACCTTGAAAAATGTCCCCGGCATCTAATAACAGCACATGTTCTTCCTCTTTTCTTATTTTTTTTATCAATGCTGCCCGGGTTGCTGCACCTCCAATTCCTGCATACTTTCCACCATCTCTAGGAAAAGCCTCTATTCTACTATGCCAGTCGTTGGTATGCAAAATGCTTACCTTAACCAATTGCCGTTTTGCGAAAGCATCCAATGGAAACTGATTGGTAACAGCCAGTGCCCCCATGGCTAACCCCGTTTTTATAAAATTTTTGCGGTTAATTTTGTTTGATACGTCCATTGTTATTGGCTTTAAGGGGTTGATTGCTTTTGATATAAGCAATAATGGCATCGCGTAGTTTATAATTGGTTGTAAAGCGCTTACCATCAGCAAGCATGGTTAATCCATCACCACCATTTGATAAAAAATCAGTAGTAGCCACATGATACGTTTTTTTGTTGTTAAAAGGTACCCCCTGAATGGTTATTTCTGTAGGATTTCCTTGATTAAGTGTAAGTTGTACACCACTTACCGGAACACCTTTGTTTTTAGCAATCCACGCAAACAATTCCTGGCACTTTTCACCGCTTATTTCAACCACCTCAATCATATTATCAAAGGGCATCAACTCGTATATTTTTTCTACCGTTATGCTACCTTGTTGAATAGATGGTATCCTAATTCCGCCATTGTTTAAGATACAAAAATCAACTTGTTGAGGATATACCTTAACCGCATAACTTAAACAAGCATCGGCCACCATATTCCCCAAGCACCCATCAGGCAACTCTTTGGTTAACGTCTGATCTGCAACACCAATCACTTCCTTCATTTGAGCATCTAACTGTTGTTTATATGGGGCAATGATATTGGCTAAAGCAGTATCATACAGGCGCAAACTATCTGCTTGCACACGAATGTTGGTTACCTGCGTTTTATTAACGTAATAAGGGGTTGAGCAGGAGGCTATAGCAATTAACCCAAGTATCCACCATTGTTTTTTCATAAGCCATTTCAATTATTCAACATTACGTTATGATTATAATTTTAATGTTTCCTCAATCAACTCTTTTAACTTTTTTATGGCTGTATCCCTCATTTTTAGGGCATTTATATAGTTTCTGACATTTGGATTACTTTGTATTTTAGCACTTTTACTTATTGACTTCAACGCCTTTAAGTCTGATGGAACACCATAATCTTCAGGTGAAACGTCTGCTTTTTCGCCCACTTCCAGAATCCACTTTTCAATATTGGGATGAACGATTACAAACCGCTTTGAGTCATCTTTCCTGTAAATACTAATGTCCCCTACTTTTTTAACCAGTGAATACTCCGTTTCTAATTTTTTAGGTTGAGTTTTATCTCTATCAATAACACCAATGCCTACCGTGTTGTTATACCCTTTAGCATCAAGTGCCTTAAGAACATTACTATTATTCTGTTGGTGGCTTGGACTTGGATAACCAAGAACTTCAATTAATGCCGTATCTAAGTAGCATTCTGGAATTAACCTCGTATCCATACATTAATTGATAAATGCTTCGTAATTGGTAAAAACATCCGTTCCGTAATTGAGCATTTCGCCTATCTCATCTCTGGTTAATTCCCTTACCACCGTTTGATAATCTTTGTATGCGGTAACATAAACAGCACACTCTTCATAATCGGTGTTTTCAACAATGGTGTTTAGTAAATATGGGCTATGTGTAGCAATAAAAAACTGGTTGGTTTTAGCCTCTATCATTTCGTGTGCCATTTGAGCAATATAAGGCGGAAAACAATGGGCTTCCGGTTCTTCAAACAATAACACCGCATCAGTATTGGATTTAATGGCTGCTACATAAAAAATAACTCTTCTAAGTGTATCCGCGGTTAAACCATATTCATATTTATACGAGATACCATCTACTCGCTTTTGAATTTCAAACATGTTGTTTTGCTGGTCTATTAAAAAGTCAAGCCCATACTCTTCAAAAAACGAAGCTACGGTTGACCTTAAACTTTTATTGGTGTTTAATATACAGAGCAAATTATCCCCAAATGGCGTGCTTAAAAAGCCCGTAAATTGATTTTTAAACTCTTTTAACGTAGAATCAAACTTGTATACCCTTAGATTAGATGTTAGCGACCCTACTACTGCTTCTGTGCCAAAAATCGCACCAGAACGTTCCAACTTAAGCCATCTAAAAGAACTATAATCCTCATCTGAGCTCTCAGCAAATTGCATCCCTGTTTTATTTTCCTGAACGTACCTTATTTGCTGTATATATCGTTGCAATGCCCCTTCACGATATTGGTTATAAGCGTTATCTGATAAACCATCTTCTGATAGCACAAAATCAAATAAACTACCTCCATCATTAGCTTTATTTATAAATGCAGAAGTCTTGTTGGTAAATACCTTTATTGGATTTACTTCTTCATTATCATAAAAAAGCTGATACGCGTGGTTAAAACGAATTAATCTTCGGTCAATTATACTTTCACCCAACAAACTCAATGCCTCCAAGATATTGCTTTTGCCCACATTGGGTTTACCTACAAAAATATTGATGCGTTTGGGTTTAATATCCATTTGTTTGATGGATTTAAAATTTTCAATATGCAGTTCCGTAATATGGTTTTGCTTGCTCATGATTCAAAATTACTAAAAGTTCTGATTTATAACCTATCCTTTAAACAACTCCAGCAATTGTCTGGATGCCTGGTAGGATGTAATGCTTCCATCAATCACTTGCTGCTTTAACTGATTGTAGTTTTCCTGCATACTCGGCTTGCTGAGAAACCATTGTTTCAATTGTCCGTTAATGGTTTCTTCTAACCAATATAATGCCTGATGAGATCGTTTTTGCGCAAAGTAGTTGTTTAGTAAACTATGGCGATGGTATTTTTCTATCATTCCCCAAACTTCGCCCATCCCGGTATTATCAGTTGCCGAGCAAACGGCTGTTTCTGGAATCCAACCGGCAGCATGAGGCGGTAGCAAGTGCATGGCTCTTTTATACTCAGCAGCTGCCAGCTTTGCTTTGGTTTTATTTTCTCCATCAGCCTTGGTAATTACCAAGGCATCGGCCATTTCCATAATGCCTCTTTTGATGCCTTGTAATTCATCGCCTGCACCTGCAAGCATCAGCAATAAAAAAAAGTCAACCATTGAGTGTACTGCGGTTTCTGATTGCCCTACACCAACGGTTTCTACAATAATGGTATTAAAGCCTGCGGCTTCGCAGAGATAAATACTCTCTCTTGTTTTACGAGAAACACCTCCCAACGCTAAACCGGAAGCCGTTGGACGTATATAGGCACTTGGATGAACTGATAAGTGTTCCATCCGCGTTTTATCACCCAATATGCTGCCATGCGAAATAGAACTGCTAGGGTCAATGGCTAATACGGCTACTTTTTTTTGATGGGCATTAATCAAATGTAGCCCAAATTTTTCAATGAAAGAACTTTTACCCACTCCAGGAACACCGGTTATTCCAATCCTTATTGAGTTCCCTGTAAATGGCAAACAAGCTTCTATAATTTGCTCGGCTATTTCCTGATGCTTGGGCAAAGCACTTTCAACCATGG
>RDYC01000232.1 GCA_004293295.1 Bacteroidota bacterium | reverse complement strand
GTTTGTAAAGACATTATTCCTAAGGTACTATTTTTCTCCTTGCCTAACAACCGCACTCCGGCAAGAATTGGGACAGGTTCCCTGTTTTTATCTAACCCTATTTTTCGGGTGTAAAACGGAATAACCCGATTGCCACCAAAACCCATGTTAAAAAAATCTTCTCCTTCTAAAAAAAACTCCCGCAATTCTGGAAAAAACAAAGGAAACCTAGTAATGTTTACCTGCTGTTGATCAGCCTCTACCTGGGCGAAATCCGTATTTACAGTAACATTTAACCTATAGGTGGGCGAAAGTAAATAGTTGATATCTCCTCCTCCATTCTGCACTGAATTGTTGGTGTACCCACTTTTGGTTGAATTGCTTTGTACACGTTCACCACCGCCAATGGCATATGGCTTAATTTCTACAAATTTTTTGTCCGTTAGGTCTTTTAAACCTGTAAGGGTACCTGCCTGATTAACCTGTTGAATGCGGTTGTTTCTGCTCCATCCCTGCCAAAGCACCTGCTCCCTTTTGTGCCTGATGTTGCGTTCAAAGTTAATGCCCCACTCTTGGTTGTTTAAACCGGTGCGGTATTTTAAGGTGTAAAATGGAATTTCAAACTCGGCAAACCAGCCTTTGGATGTTACGGTGGTTTTTACATTCCATACGCCATTCCAAAAGGCGTTGGTAGAACCACCATTATTAAACACCTGCAAATCGTCTCTAGCCGCATTAGGATTGGTAACAAACATAAATCCATTGCGTTGGTCTTTATAGGTATCAATAATCACTATAAAGTTATCGTCAATATCATAGTTAAAATCGCGCCTGAGTTCTTTGGCAATTAAATTCTCGGGCATGGAATCGTAACACCAAACTGCGATGTATAAATATTGTTGGTTGTAAGCAATGGCTACCTCGGTGCGTTCACTTGACTGTTCTCCAAAGTTTAATTCGCGCTGGGTGAAATTGCTGATTTTAACGGCATTTTGCCAGACAGGTTCGTTCAGTTGTCCATCAAGGGTAATGTTCTCGGTGGTTTGATGGGCGTGTAATGTGTTGGGAAATGATACTTGTGCTAAAACTGGCGACAAGCTAACAACTAGCAAAACAGAAAATAAAATGGCCCTCAAAAACATGAAGTGGCGAAAATAAGAAAATAAATGAGGGAAAGTAATTTCTTGTTTGGGCGATTTAATTGACAAGCATCATCTGCCTCGTGTTATGTTTGCTGTGGTTAGTTTTAACCGCAAGGGCGCAGATGGAGCAGTGTTGTGTTCGCTGTGATTGGCTTTAACCGCAAAGGGCGCAGCATTTACGCAGAGGTCGCAGCGTTGTGCACGTTGTGGTTTCGCTGTGTTTGCTGTGGTTAGTTTTAACCGCAAAGGGCGCAGCATTTACGCAGAGGCCGAAACGTTGTGCACGCTGTGCTCGCTGTGGTTAATTACTACACCACTAAACCATAAGCATTGTGTTCCTTGTGGCTTCTTTGTACTCTTTGTGGTTTGTTACTTTTTACCGCAGAGGCCGAAACGTTGTGTTCGTTGTGGGTTCTTTGTGCTCGCTGTAGTTAACCCACTAGCTGCAATATTGTGGTAGGTTTTTAATTGTTCAATAGTTATCCTTATAACACCCACCTGAACTGCAAACGCAAATCGGTTAATCGGTTGCCATTAATTTGCTCAACACAGCTATTAATGATTTTACTAAACTCAAGCCCCAACTCCAATCTACCTGTAATTTTAGCCTGCATCACTAAACAACTTAATTTAAGTTTAAACTAATATTTATTAACTACTTCATCTTGCATTTATAACATAATTTCTACATTTGCTATCAAAATTTACCCCCCTATGAAAAAAAGATTACTAGCCGGAACAATAATCCTATTAAGTATACTTCACTTATCAGCACAACCTGTACTAAACAGCAATGAAATGATGTCGCCAGGTACTACAGTAAAGTTCAATTATTCCAACTCCTTTTCAGTAATAGATACAACCATTAAAGGGGCCAATGCCATATGGGACTTCAGCAAATTAACCCCTGATGGCGATCAATTTGATTTCACCATTATGCCCCCCTCTCAAACACCTTATGGTGGATTGTTTACCAATGCCAACTATTGCTTTAAAGAAACACCCACTGCGTATCGCTATTTTAACCTCAATCAGGAAAAGATGGAACGTGTAGGATCATACAGTAATATCCTGAGAAAATACACAGACCCTCAAACTGAATATGTTTTTCCCCTTCAATTGGGCACAGAGAATATTGATGATTGGAACAACGACCAATCTTCTTTTGGCGGAACATATTCTTTAAAATGTTTAGGCTACGGTACCTTAAAGTTGCCCAATGGAATTGTACATAATAATGTACTAATGGTTTCTGTTTTAGTGACAGAGATTTTTGATATTTCTGCTTACTACTGGTATAGTTCAGAAAATGGAGCAGCATTGATGAATTATGTGATAGGAGATGGCATTTTCACTAACGATGTAGCTTTTTATGCCTATCAAATTACCAATGGCAACAACTCTTTAAGTGAGGTAAAGCCATTTGGTGACGTTTATTATACCAATCCGGTTGAGCATTTTTTAGACATCAACTTCCCTGCTGATGTTAACAAAAATGTTCGTTATCAAATAAAAGACATGCAGGGTAAATTAACCGGGAAAAGTGGGGAATTTTCCACTTCAACAATGGCTTCAATTGATATGGGAGGACTTACTAAAGGACTTTACCTAATTGAGTTAAAGGATATTGATGGCAATGCACAGCAATTTTTAAAAGTGTTTAAATACTAGTTTGTATTTATAACACCCACCTGAACTGCAAACGCAAATCGGTTAACCTATTGCCATTGATTTGTTCAAGGCCGCTGCTAATGGTTTTTACATTACTGTAAATGGTTTCACTAAACTTGAGCCACAACTCCAGTTTGCGGGTAATTTTGGCTCGCACCACGATGTAATACCTCACCCCACTATTTTGGTATAAGGGCACTGCATATTGGTACAATACATCATTTTCTGCGGCATAAACCCTGGCGTTGTAATCATCAACCGTAAAGTAAGCCATGCGGGTAATTAAACTCAACTTTTTTCTTGGAGTACTGTATTGAATGTCTTGAAAAACAAGTGTGCCTAATTGGTCCTTATTTAACTCATCATTAAATTGTACCACTTCTACCCGGCTTTTGGCTGTTAAATTCAGGCTCACTTTATATTGTGCATTAAAACGATAGGTGGAGCGTTGCTGGTTACTCAAGTAATCAGTAGCAGCAGTATTTCCGCTTTGGTTGCGGGCTTTTACCTCACGCCTGAAACGGGCATACAGTTGCGCAGTTTTGCTTGGATTGTATTGCAACTCACTTAAAAAGTCAACCCCTTTGCTTGGGGCATCAGTAAGGTACCTTAACCACTTACTTTGATACACATCAACATAGGCATTTAATACCACCTGAGGGGTAAAGCGCAATGTTAACCCCGTGTACATGCCTTGTTCGTTTCGTCCATCGCTATTTTCAGCAAAAGGGTTGTTTAATGTTGCTTGATAATTTTTGGCAAAGTTGCGATACATCACCACCACATCTAAATTGGCATCAAGTGAAACAATTAAGCCCAGAGTTGCCGCATAGGCATTGTTGCTGCTGCGCGATACCTCTCCAAATAAATTCATATTACGCCATTGCATATTATAATCAACCCCTGAATTTACTAGGGACTTGCCCCTGAAATTATACAATTGATAAGGTTGATTGCCTGCCACAAATGCCACATCATAATCGCTTTGCACATGCGTAAAAGCAATATGGCCCAGCTTAAAGCCATACCTTACATTGCCTCCATAAATGGTTTGTTTTACGTTGTGCTTTCTATCTGCCTCACTTTGGGTTCTGTGCAACCCTGTTATGGATAAACTGCTAAACAAATCTTCACTTTGCAAGGTATCTTGTGCGTTAAAGTTGGTACTAATGGCTTTGCGGCTGCCAAAAAGTACCAATTGCCAGTTCTTTTTACCAAAGGTTAACGCACTTCCCCGTAAAAACTCATTCTCGTTTAACGAACGGTATGGCCTAATGGGTGCAAAACTTCTGCGAACATTCATTACAAAAGCACTTTTACGGGCGGCTAACCCTGAACCAAAAGTTAACCCTTGCCCGAAATTAACCTGATAATCTCCTAAAGCAATGGCTTTAAGCAACCCTCTTTTAGGTCGGTAATACAGGTGTACCGAGTTAAAATCAAACCCGGATGATTGTGCCCCCTTACCAAACTGCTCCCCCATATCTTTTTCTCCATTATAACCAAAACTTAATCGGTTGCCATAACTAAACCGATATCGAAACACATACCTATCTTGATTGCCCAAGTAGTAATTTTGATCAGCTAACTTGCGTTCACTTGTATAACCTGCTCTTTGTTGTCCTTCTTGTTCATGGAGTCCAATCAACTCGTGTTTCCCTTTGCGTACCATATCAATAAATGGCGTTTGGTCCTCTTGCCAGTTTTCATCAACCGAAACAAAGTATGTCAGGTAATAAATGGTAATCGGGTCAAGCACAGCAATGGTTTGCAATTCGTATAAACTCATAAAATCGCCAAACACCTGCCTATGGTTTAGTATGGCGTTAACTTGGTTATCATCTAAAAAAATAAGCCTTTGCAATTGCTCCCTGCTTGCTTTGTTTAAATTGAGTTTATTGCGGTTATACAATTCTAATTGTTCCTGCAAATCGGTATAGTCCACATTGGCTTCTGTGTTTTCAATCAGGCGTTCCATTAAATCAGCAATCACCTTTTCATCACTTTCTCTGGCATTTTGTGCCATTAACATTGCACCCATGCTCAACAAAATGATGGTTAACATCCAAGGCCTGTTCATGTTACTTGTTTATTGTTTGTGTTGAATAGGAAGGCGCAAACCCAATTGAGGAGTGAAACCAAAAGTTTGGTGTATGGTGGCAGCGGCCTCAATACTTAAGTTACCTGCCAACATGCTGGTACCAAAGGTAAATAAGGTTGGTTGATTGGCTACCCCAATGGCCACGGCTACCCTTTTATGCAAGTCGTAACGTATGCCCCCTCTGAACACCGTTTTTTGTTCCAATTGTTGGTCAACTTCAAAGGTGGTGTATACTTTATTGCTCACTATATATTTAACGCCTAAACGGGCAAATGCCGGAATAATATCCGAAACTTGGTTTGACAATTGTTGTTGGGATGGATTAAAAATGGTTAAGGCCACCTCTATTTTTTTTACGGGCTGATAAGTTACACCAGCACCCAACACCAAAGCCCCTGCAGTGCCGTACTCCTTAATATTGGTGGCAACATAATTTAACTGCACCCCCAAACTAAATGTTTCAGCCAATTTTTTAGCCGCACTTAATGCCACCCGCTGTTGGTTAAAATCTTGAAAACCAAAATAATTCACGGCTAATCCTACGTCAATAACCTTATTTGGAAAGGCAATAGAAAAATTAGCCAAGGTTAACTCCTTGCGGTTAAAACGCTGTTCGCTGTAAACACCCGCTTGCCACTTTTTTAAATAGCTGATTTGAGAGGGATTATTTACAACAGCATAAACATTTGATAATGTGGAACTAACACCACCCTGCATCCATGCTTCTGCACCAATAACACCATGTATGCCTTGCGCATTAATTTGGCCCATTGCCCAAAACACCCCACTTATTATCCAATAAATTTGCTTCATTTTAATTATTGTTTTGCATAACAAAGTTTCAAAATAGGAATTAAATTCTATTTTTGCCCAATTATCAAATTATTAAATATTAATTCTAGTAGATGGAAAATGTAATTTATTTAATTCCCGCACTTGGTTTAATCGGCCTGTTGGTAATGGCTATTAAAAGTGCTTGGGTGTCGAAACAAGATGCAGGTGATGCAAAAATGACAGAATTGGCTGGTTACATCGCTGATGGAGCAATGGCCTTTTTAAAAGCAGAATGGAAAGTATTGAGCATATTTGTTGCTTTTGCCGCAGCGCTATTGGCCTATTCTGGAACCATTCATGAGGTTAATGGAAAAGAGATTCATTCAAGCTGGATCATCTCTATCTCCTTTATCATAGGTGCCGTATTCTCAGCAACAGCGGGTTACATTGGAATGAAAGTAGCTACCAAGGCAAACGTTCGCACCACACAAGCCGCTCGTACCAGCTTAAAACAAGCCTTAAAGGTATCGTTTACAGGAGGTACTGTTATGGGCCTTGGCGTTGCAGGTTTGGCTGTTTTGGGTTTAGGAGGTTTGTTTATTGTATTTTTAAAAATATTTGCCGACTTAGGCACGAATACCGTAATCACTTCTATTGAAGTGTTAACAGGATTTTCGTTGGGTGCCGAATCTATTGCCTTATTTGCCCGTGTGGGCGGTGGTATTTATACCAAAGCTGCCGATGTGGGAGCCGATTTGGTGGGTAAAGTAGAAGCCGGTATTCCTGAAGATGATGTGCGCAACCCTGCAACCATTGCCGATAACGTGGGTGATAATGTGGGTGACGTAGCAGGTATGGGTGCTGATTTGTTCGGTTCATATGTGGCTACCATTTTAGCTACTATGGTGCTTGGACAAGAAATTGTGGTAACAGATAATTTCGGTGGCATGTCGCCAATATTATTACCAATGCTTATTTGTGGCTTGGGTATTATTTTTTCTATTGTAGGTACTTGGTTTGTTACCATCAAGGATGAAAAATCAAATGTGCAAAATGCCTTAAACATGGGCAACTGGGCCTCAATGGCATTAACAGTTATTGCCTCTTATTTTATTGTAATGTGGATGTTACCTGAAACCCTTAACCTGCGTGGTTATGAATTTTCAAACATCAATGTATTCTGGGCCATATTGGTTGGAACGGTTGTTGGTGCAATTATGAGTATTGTTACCGAATACTATACAGCCATGGGTAAAGCACCTGTGTTGTCTATCATCCAACAATCTTCAACCGGGCATGCCACAAACATCATCGGTGGATTATCTGTAGGGATGAAATCAACCGTGATTCCGATTTTAACACTTGCCGGTGGTATTATGGCTTCGTATTACTTTGCCGGATTATACGGTGTAGCTATTGCTGCTGCAGGTATGATGGCAACAACGGCTATGCAATTGGCTATTGATGCTTTTGGACCAATTGCAGATAATGCAGGTGGTATTGCCGAAATGAGCCAATTACCACCTGAAGTGCGCGAACGTACCGACAATTTGGATGCCGTAGGTAATACTACTGCCGCTACAGGAAAAGGCTTTGCCATTGCTTCTGCAGCATTAACCTCATTGGCCTTGTTTGCAGCATTTGTTGGTATTGCGGGTATTGATGCTATTGATATTTATAAAGCACCTGTTCTAGCCGGATTGTTTGTGGGTGGAATGATTCCATTTATTTTCTCTGCCTTGTGTATTCAAGCTGTGGGTAAAGCAGCCATGGATATGGTGCAAGAGGTGCGCAGACAATTCCGCGAAATTCCGGGCATTATGGAGTATAAAGCAAAACCGGAATACGAAAAGTGTGTTGCCATCTCTACTCAAGCATCTATACGTGAAATGATGTTACCGGGAGGTATTGCACTAATTACACCTGTTATTGTTGGTTTTATTTTTGGCCCTGAGGTGTTAGGCGGCTTATTGGCCGGTGTAACCGTTAGTGGAGTGCTAATGGGTATTTTCCAATCTAATGCCGGTGGTGCTTGGGATAACGCGAAAAAGTCGTTTGAAAAAGGTGTATTGATTAACGGTGAAATGTTTTATAAAAAATCGGAGCCGCACAAAGCTTCGGTTACCGGTGATACTGTTGGTGATCCATTTAAAGATACTTCAGGACCATCAATGAATATCTTAATCAAATTAATGTCTATCGTATCACTGGTAATTGCTCCTTATATTGCTCAACCCGGAAGTGGAAAATCAGACCAAGCAATGGGTACACATGCCGAAAAAATGGCTTGCTGCGCAGAGATGACTGAGTGTGAAATGGATATGGGCAAATGTGATTGGAACCGCTGCAAAACCATGACCAAAGATGAGTGTGCCGCTTATTGCGATAGCCTTGGTTGTGACGCTGAACAAAAAGCAGCTTGTTTAAGCATGTACGGTGCTGATGGCAAGTTTGATGAAGCCAAATGCAAAGAAATGTGCAGCAAAAAGATGGGTGCTGATAAAGAAAACTGTGATAAAGGCTGCAAAACAGCTGAAGAATGTGAAAAGAGTTGTGATGATAAATGTGTAGCCTACCATAAAGAAGGAAAAGGCTGCTGCAAGCCGGGAGAAAGCAACCATTGTGATTAATTCAATTAAAAATACCTTTTACAAATAGCACCCCTCGGGTGCTATTTGTGTTTTAGTACCAACCTAATCAGTTACTGCCTGAAGTAATTACCTATAAATCCGCCAAGCTCCATAAGCCAAGCTATACCCATGTGCACCATAATACCACCATAAATACTTTTGCTATGGTAGGCTATTACCCCTAAAATAGTTCCCCCGAAAAATGAACTGATGGCCTCTCCCATGGGTTTACCATAGTGAATGGACAAGTAAAAACAGGCCATCGGCAACACGGCATGAATACCCACAAAACGGGTGAATGCCATAATCATAAATCCCCTAAAAAATAGTTCAATGGATATAAAATCAAGTCCATAAAAAAACTCAAACAACAATAGCATGGATGTGGAAACTCCGGCTTGGCTAATTTTAGAAGCACGTGGATAAAAGTCTAAAAAATCTGCTTGTGTGCTGGCATAGGCTACCAAAGGAACCATAGCCAACAGCAATCCCCAATAAAGTTTAGCCTTATGCTGCTTAGATGAAAATCCGTAGAATGGTTGGTTATTGCTATCAGCTATCAGCCAAAGCAAGAAAATAGGAACCATAAGGTATAACTGCTTAAAAAAATGCTTAAATATGGATTGATATACCCAAACATTTTCTGCTGATGCCATGTTTGCTATCCAATGGTAATGCTCATCAAAGGATACCCGAAAAGCAAATATGCCCAATCCTGCCAAAAGCAGCAACCAAAAGTTTACCTTTTTCCAAAAAGCATATTCCTTAAAAAATACACTATACCAAATAAATCCCCATAAGGTATGTACCGTGTATAAAATAAAATATGCCAAAAACTCCTTGCCATCAGTTAAAGGCTTCATCCATTGTTTGAGCCCCATAAAATAATTGCTGTAAACACCTATTGCGCAAAAAAGTAACATCACTACCCAATAAGTAAATGGATAAGCGGCAACAAATTTCCGCAGTTGTTGTATCAGTTGTTGCAACATGGTTAGCTATTTTCTGTTTTATGCCCCCTACAAAAAGGGTGGTGCAACAAACATACACAAATGTGTGCGTGTTTAGAATAATGCTTTTAAAACGAAGCGTTGGCCATATTTGCCCCAACGTTCTAAATTACTGCTAAGGTCCTTACGGTAACCCTCGCGAGACAGCACCTTTGCTTTGCGAATGGGCTTAAATAAAAAGTCTGATTCATTGGGCACTACCGTTTCAACACTGGTTGCAAAAATGGTGGTGTGGAAACGCGGAAGCACCACGCCTAAAATCATGCCGGGCAAGCCCGCAAAAATATCAGGTCCACCACTTACAGGTATCGCTTCTGTAAAAAAGGCAATCACAAACACCGAATCATATAATATGGTGGTAGCCCTACGGCAGTTATATCCGGCTATATTTCGGTATTCACCGGTAAGTTTCCAAACCGGCTTTGAAATAGAATCTTTAATTAAAAAACTCTCATCATAAACGGTTCTGTTTTGCATGAAACTATCGGTTACAAAATCCGTTTTTTGAGTAAGGTTAGTAATGGTTTTGTACCAACGTAACCGTTCATTTTCGTCCTCTAAAAAAGTGGTATAAATGGCTTGATTTCTGGTAAAACTGAGTTTAAAAATATCAACCTTGTATTTGGGCATGGTCTTAATCATTTCCTTATACCAACTATCGTCATCATCTCCATCTTCTTCCATCTCTTGTTCAATGGATTTAACGATGCTAAACTTTTTTTCGTAAGTAATTTTACCATTTAGCAGCAATTGCTGGGCATATCCATTTAAGGTAATGGTAAGCAATAAAAATATGATCACCTGCTTCATTGTTTATCCTCCTGTTTGGCCATTCTGTTTGCACTATTAATATTGTAAGTTAACCTTAACAAGAAATACCTGCGCAAAACGGTGTGTACATTCTCATTAATAAAATTGCTGTTTGCATTTCGGTTAAATCCAATATTCTGGTTTAAAATATCCCTGCAACTCAAGCCAATTTCAAAAATTTCCTTTTCGCCAAACTTCTTAACCAATTCGGCATTAATAATCATGGTATTTAGGTTTCTGTCGAACTCGGAAGTGCGTTGCCTGATATTGTAAGTAGCACTTGCATTCAGTTCAAATTTGGCAGGAAGTTCAACCTCGCCATTAAATTGGTATGCCTGAATCCAAAACTGGGTAAGCACATCAGGACGAATGCTACTGGATGAAGTGTTGTAGGTCCAATCGCCACCAATACTTACATAGTACTTATCATCTTTGTGGCTGTGGCTAAAATCAGATCCAACTGTGTAACTTCCATTGCGGTTGATGTTGTTTTGGTTATTTACCACGTTTACATTTTTCGACAGGTTTAATCTGGCATTGGTTGATACGCTTAACTTTAATTTTTTGATATTAAACCAATAATACACTTGCCCGCCCATATTTTGGTTACCTTTTACATTGATGGTTTGGTGCACCCTTCTACCTAATGAATCCACAAAATCGTTTCTGGCAAAATCATTATTGGTTTGCGATAAGTAGCAGTTGCTCCAAATCCCACTTCCGCTAATTGGTTTATAGCTATTGTAGTTTAACGAAACATTATTGGTAAAAC
>RDYC01000231.1 GCA_004293295.1 Bacteroidota bacterium | reverse complement strand
CGATTAAGTTTTGCCGAATGTAAGATGTAACAAAAGTGCATTACATTAAAAAAGCCTTCCGATAATTATCGGAAGGCTTTTAATTTGCTCCCTGACCTGGACTCGAACCAGGGACCTACTGATTAACAGTCAGTCGCTCTAACCAGCTGAGCTATCAAGGAATTTGTTCCGATTTACTTAATTAAAGCGAGTCTCAGTCGCTCTAACCTCCCGATAGCTATCGGGAGAGCTATCAAGGAATTTGTTCCGATTTACTTTATTAAAGCGGGTTTTAGTCGCTCTAACCTCCCGATAGCTATCGGGAGAGCTATCAAGGAATTTTGATTTCTTTAGTTGTTTGCACTCCTAAAGGGGATGCAATATTAGTTTATCAGAATTAAAAACACAATATTTGCCCCGAAAAAAATAAAAAAAATATTGCTATGAGTTTATTAGTAGTTGGTAGTGTGGCATTTGATGCTATTGAGACCCCCTTCGGAAAAACCGATAAAATCATCGGTGGAGCTGCTTCTTACATCAGTTTGGCTGCAAGTTACTTTACCAAAACCTCTAAATTGGTTGCGGTTGTTGGCGAAGATTTTCCCGCTGATTTTATTCAAACACTGAACCAAAAAGGAGTGAACACAGAGGGCTTACAAATTAAAAAAGGGGAAAAATCGTTTTTCTGGAGTGGCAAATACCATACGGATATGAATAGCCGCGACACATTAGTTACAGAATTAAACGTGTTGGGCGATTTTGACCCAATTATTCCTGAGTCGTACCAAGACTGCGAATATTTAATGTTGGGTAACCTTACTCCGGCCGTTCAACAAACAGTAATTAACCGTTTAACCAAAAGGCCTAAGCTAATCGTAATGGATACTATGAACTTTTGGATGGAAATTGCCTTGGATGATTTGAAACAAACCCTTAAAATGGTTGATGTGCTAACCATTAATGATGAAGAGGCCCGTCAATTGTCAGGTGAGTACTCATTGGTTAAGGCGGCCAAAGTAATACTGGCTATGGGGCCTAAGTTTTTAATTATTAAAAAAGGTGAGAATGGTGCCTTATTGTTCCATAACAATGAGGTGTTTTTTGCCCCGGCATTGCCTTTAGAAGAAGTTTTTGACCCAACTGGTGCAGGCGATACCTTTGCAGGTGGATTTATTGGCTATCTGGCTAAAACGGATGATATCAGCTTCGACAACATGAAAAATGCGCTGATTTATGGCTCGGCAATGGCAAGCTTTTGTGTGGAAAAATTTGGTACTGAGCGCATCATGAGCTTGCAACATGATGAGTTGGAAAACCGCATTACTCAATTTAAAAATTTGGTGAAGTTTAATTTAGCTTCACTTTAACGATTTGTTTAAACAGGTTCAATTATTACATTTGCCACACATAATAAAAGTATTATCATGTCAGAACAAACAGCAACCCACAGCAACGACAATCCATTTGAATCAATGATGTCGCGCTTTGATGAAGCAGCCAAAATTATCGGCTTAGATGAAGGATCTTATAACGTACTAAAATCTCCTCAAAAATCGGTTATTGTCTCTATCCCGGTAACTATGGATAATGGTACCGTTCAGGTTTTTGAAGGTTTTAGGGTTGTGCACAATGCCAACTTAGGTCCATCAAAAGGAGGAATCCGTTATAGCATGGATGTAAACCTTGATGAAGTGAAAGCCTTAGCTGCTTGGATGACTTGGAAATGTGCCGTTGTTGGCATTCCATATGGTGGTGGTAAAGGAGGTATTAAATGTGACCCTCGTAAACTAAGCAAGGGTGAATTAGAGCGATTAACACGCGCTTACACTGATTTGATGGTTGATGTGTTTGGCCCGGATAAAGATATTCCCGCACCGGATATGGGAACCGGACAACAAGAAATGGCTTGGATTATGGACGAGTATTCAAAACTTGTTGGCTATTCTTCTCCTGCAGTTGTTACCGGAAAACCATTGGTATTAGGTGGCTCTTTGGGCCGTGTAGAGGCTACCGGAAGAGGTGTGATGGTATCAACACGCTCTGCCTTGTCAAAATTGGGTATTAGCCCGATTGGCTGCACTTGTGCTGTACAAGGTTTTGGCAACGTGGGCTCTATTTCTGCCAAACTGTTGCAAATGCAAGGCATGAAGGTGTTGGCTATTAGTGATGTTACAGGAGGTTATTACAATCCTGAAGGAATTGATGTAGATGCAGCCATTAAATACCGGGATAACAACAATGGAACCTTAGCAGGTTTTCAAGCCCAAAAAATTACCAATGAAGAGCTATTGGAGTTAGACGTAACAGTATTGGTACCTGCTGCCATGGAGAACCAGATTACTGTTGATAATGCCGATAAAATTAAAGCCAAGTTGATTGTAGAAGGCGCAAATGGGCCAACAGTTGCCGGGGCAGACACCATATTGAACAAAAAAGGAGTTATGGTTATTCCTGATATTTTAGCTAATGCGGGTGGTGTTACCGTAAGTTACTTTGAGTGGGTTCAAAACCGCTTGGGTTACTTCTGGACAGAAGAACGCGTATACAGAAGGGCAGACAGGGTGATGAAAACCGCTTTCGAATCTGTTTACGCTGCCTCTATCAAATACAATGTGAGTTTGCGTATTGCTGCCTACGTTGTAGCCATTGCTAAAGTTGCCGAAGTAGAAAAGCTGCGCGGTAAATTTGGACTATAAAATTATTTTATTAAACGCCTCAGGTTCTAACAAATGGTTGGAGTCTGAGGCTTATTTTATTTAAACACATGTTACATAAAGAAGGTAAAGCCACCATCCTAATCACCTTGCTGGTGTTATTTGGATTAAACGCAGGAGTAACGTTGCTGCTACCCCAACAAATTATTATTCAACAGATTGTAATGGGCATTTCAATTATTCTATTGATTATTGTCCTGCAGTTTTTCCGCAATCCTCCCATTAAAGCTACCCTAGGAGAAAATTTGGTGGTTTCACCGGCTGACGGCAAAGTGGTGGTGATTGAAGAAGTGGAAGAACCTGAATACTTTAAAGGCAAACGCCTGCAAGTTTCCGTTTTTATGTCGCCTTTTAATGTGCATGTAAACCGCAATCCAATTGGTGGACTGGTGAGCTATTTTAAATATCATCCGGGTAAATACTTAGTAGCTTGGCATCCAAAATCAAGCACGGAGAACGAAAGAACCACCACTGTAATTAAAAATAAAGCCGGGATTGAGGTATTGTTTCGCCAAATAGCGGGTGCACTCGCCAAACGTATTGTATGGTACGTAAAAGAGGGCCAACATGTTGGACAAACAGGAGAAATGGGATTTATTAAATTCGGCTCCAGGGTAGATATATTTTTACCTATTGGCACAAAAATTAATGTTGAATTGAATCAAAAAGTAAAAGGTGGGGTAACGGTTTTGGCTGAAATTTAAAAAATTGATACTTTTTTAAGTTTAATTTCGTTACCTTGGTACTTAAAATAAAACGAAAAATGAAAAAACTATTCATACTTGCCGCATTTCTTGGATTTGGATATGTTGGCGCTCAAGCTCAAAATGCTACACCGGCAAAACCTGCTCCGGCAACAGTTCAACCTGCTCAACAAAAAGCAGAGGTTGCACCTGTAGTAAATGTTGATTTAACAGACGATGCTGAAGCAAAAACTGCTGAAGCAAAGAAAAAAGGAGCTAGTTGTTCATCTGAACAAAAAAGTTGTGGTAAAGCAAGTGCTAAAAAAGCTTGCTGTAGCAGCAAAAAACAAGCTACCACCACAACAGCACCTAATCAATAATAGCTTACCTCGTTAACAAAAAAGACAGGCTAACTTAAGTTAGCTTGTCTTTTTTGTTTGTGCTTGGCTACTTATTTTGCCAATGCCTTTTTATAAACCTCAAGGCATCTTTTTCTGGCCTCTTCATGCACTACAATCGGCTTCACGTATTTAGGGGTGTTCCATTCCGGTACCCATTTGCCAACATAAGCCATGCCTTTATCAAACTTTTCCATTTGTAACTGTGGGTTAAACACCCTAAAGTAAGGTGCTGCATCAGTACCACAACCTGCAGCCCACTGCCAACCACCATTGTTGGCACTGAAATCAAAGTCCAATAATTTTTTGGCAAAATACGCTTCACCCCAACGCCAATCAATTAACAAATGTTTGGTTAAAAAACTGGCTACCACCATTCTCACCCTGTTGTGCATAAATCCGGTTGCGTTCAGTTCTCTCATACCGGCATCAACCAACGGATACCCCGTGTACCCATTGCACCAAGCTTCAAACTCTTGTTCATTATTTCGCCAGTTAATAAGGTCGTACTCTTTTCTAAAGGCTCCTTGCGCAACATGCGGATAATGGGCAAGAATCATCATATAAAAATCACGCCAAATGAGCTCATTTAAAAACGTTTCATTTAATGATGCCGCCTTTTTTGCCTTTTCTCTTATACTTATAGTTCCAAATCTAAAATGAATACCCAGTTTGGTGGTGCCCGCTATTGCCGGAAAATTTCGTTGCTCATCGTACTTTTTGATGAGCCCTTGCGCAACTTGTTTTGGTGGGATATGCCTATCCGAGATGCTGAACCCCATCTCTTCAAGACCAATTAAAGTATCCTTAGTTCGAGTCTTTACAAAGCCATCGCTGTACTTTAGCGTGGGGTATGGTTTTAAATAAAATGCAGATAGTTTGGCTTTCCATTTTTTACTGTATGGGGTAAAAACCGTGTAAGGAGTTCCATCATCCTTTAATACTTCATCATACTCAAAAATACATTGGTCTTTATAGGAGTTAAACAGAACGTTTTTTGACGCGCATAACTGTTTAATTCGGCTATCGCGTGCTATGGCATAAGGTTCGTAATCATGGTTGGTGAATACCTGCTTGACGGTAAACTCTTGTAACAGTTGTTCCCAAACCTCCTCCGGATTTCCGTACTTCACGCATATATCACTTTCTATATCATTTAACTGCTCCTTTAATGCTGTTACCTGTTGGTGGATAAAGGTTACCCTTGCATCGCTTTTATCTTCTAACTTATCGAGTATTTGTTTATCAAAAATAAATAATGGCAAAACCGGTAACCCACTTTTAAGTGCATGATAAAGTCCCGCATTATCCTCAAGCCTTAAATCTCTTCTGAACCAAAATACAGCAATAGGTGTTTGTGTACTAAACATGCTGATTAAACAATAATTGTTTGCAAAAGTTTAGTTTCGCTTGTAAACTAGCACTGCATCCGTTTTTTGAATGAGTTGCCAATGTGCGCTTTTGCTAAGTGTATCAAGTGATACCTAAAAAGTAGAATCATTTAGCGGGTAGTGCCCTAATTTGGGGGTTAACACAATATACTTGGCATAAGTTACATTCGGATACATGTAAATACTGTCTCTGTTACATAACCTGGATACAATGAGTGTTTGGGCGGATACAGCATCTTTTTCCGTAAATGGCAGGTTGCTTAACGCTTCGTTTAATGCTGGTACTGACTCAACAGATTGGTAATGTTCTTTGCGATAGAATTGTAAATTGATTTTATCAAACCAAATGGATACCCGACTTTCTAACTTGGTAAACGTGTAGCATGCAGTAACTGCTGCGATTGCAAAAGGTAATATCACCTTCATGCGACCCGATGTTTTATCGTGTATAAAAAGGGCGGTAGCAAAAACAATTACCGGCACAAACTCTATACTGTAATGGTTATTAATACCCCACCTGGTGGCATCATTAATAAATAACTTTTGCGCATAAACAGAAATAAGCATCACCGCAAATTGCGGTTTGTAGCATAAAAAAATACCGCCACTAACCAATACTGAAAAATGAAGTTCAGACTTGATGCCATTGTAAAAAGGGTCACCGCTTGTGTTCTCGAATAACAGGGCGAATATTTTACCGGGGTATAGAAAAATGTTTTTAAGCATATCTGCCGTATCTGTTCCTAAAGCCCGATAAGATCCTTCGTAAAGATAAACTGCATCATCAGGTCTGAAATACGGAATGATCACTTTAACTACACAAACAAAATACACCGCTGCAACTGATGAAAAAACCAATAATAAATTCCGAGTAGGCTTTAGTTGGCGGTAATGCAAGGCAAGACCTAAACATACAAAAACGGCATACAATGCAATATTTTCTTTGCTGAGTAACATGAGGCCAAATATTAAGGCTGCAAAACGCCACTTGTTTTGCTGAACGTAAACCGCAAGCCAAGGAACTAACATGGCTCCGGTAACATTGTTATGAAAATCAAAACAAAGTGCCGAGTATATGCCCCATATCACATAAAAATGTATAAGTGCTGCAATGGCGGCATTGTTACTTTGGGTATACAACTGTATGTAACGCATTGCCCCAATGCCACCCAGCACAATCATGATGATTTGGAAGATGAGTAATGTGTATGAACCGAATAGCCAATAGAAAGGGGAAATCAATATAAAGATAGGTTCAAAGTGGTCGCCAAAGGCATGCTTAACCAATGGTTGTTGCAATGAAGTATAGTTCATTTTAAAATGACTATACGAATACATCATGTTGTTATAAATCCCTAGATCATACGCACAGGTTCTGTACATGTAATGGTTAACCAACGATTCAAGACAAAATATTGTGGTGAACACCGCAACTATGCTCCAAATAACCACTTTCTGTTTGGATGTATAGTTGGTAAGCATATCAGGTGGTTTTAATCTTTTTTTCTATGGCACTGGTACTGTATCCCGGTATAAAATCAATCGTTTTTACTTCTCCCCCGTTTCCAACTACAATATCATACCCTACAATATCCTCCGGTTTGTAATCACTCCCTTTAACCAATACATCAGGTTTTAGTGTTTCAATTAAGGCATATGGTGTTTCTTCATCAAATAGAATTACAGCATCTACACACTGCAATGATGCCAGTATTTGAAGCCTTGATTGTTCATCTTGTATTGGGCGGTGTGGCCCCTTTAATTTACGAACTGAAGCATCTGTATTCACGGCAATAACCAACTTATCGCCTTGGTCGGCAGCTTTGGCTAAATAATCAACATGCCCCTTATGCAATAAATCAAAACAACCATTGGTAAAAACAATCTTTAACTTTTGGTGTTGCCATTGTTTAAGCTGGCTGTTTAAGGTTTCCTTATTGTTGAATATTTTGGCAAGTATGCTGGTATGATGCGACATGTTATTGCAAGATATTAATTTGTTTATTTCTTACGTTTACTGAGCACCAATAAAGAACTCACTCCTCCCAACACAATAAACATAATCATTTGTGCACCATGAACGATGGTGGCGTATGCCTTTCCATCATCTTCGGCTACACCAAACAATAGCAACCCCTGCATCACAGCAAAATGATACGTTCCGGCCCCTGCCCCGGGGGCAGGAATAACCACACCAATAGTGCCCATGGCAAAAACCGTTAAACATTGTGCGAAGTTAAGGTGTGCAGTTGCCGACATGGCGAAAAAACAGAAATACATCATTAAAATGTAACACATCCAAATTCCGGCCGAAAGTGCCAAAAAAAGCAATGGTTGTTTTACCTGTTTAATACTGGTTAGTCCTTGAGCAAATCCTTTTAATTTGGTGAGTAGTTTTTGGTAAACTGCCCAGTTATTTAGTTTGCTCCTAAACAGCCAGAAAAGTATAAATCCTGCTAAAACGGCAACTAACAGTATTACATATTTGGTAAAAGAGGAATTGTTGCCTGAAGCACCCGCTTGCCCTGATATATATTGATAAAGCACCTCAAATTGTAATAAGAATACCACACCCAGGATGATTAACAACATCACCAAATCCACTAAACGTTCAGTAATTACCGTTCCTAAACCTTTTTCAACAGGTATTTGGTCCGTTTTAAGCAATGAGGCACAACGTGAAACCTCGCCACCGCGAGGAATAAAATAATTCATAAAGTACCCGATTAACACCGCATGTAAACTATTAATCGTACTTACAGTGTAACCCATTGGTTGGTATAACATGGTAGCACGGTACGCCCTTAACCAGTGGCTGAGCATAGCTACCAGCATCCCAACTGTTATCCAAGCATAATTGGTTTCGTGTATTTTTTGCCATAAATCAGCCCAATCGGTTCCTTTGAACACCAGAAATAAAAAAGCTGCTCCAATAGCAAAAATTGCTAAATATTGGATTCCCCTTTTTAGTTGGCTATTCAATTGATTAAGCGATTATTGGCATCAGGATAAATGGCAATTGGTTTATGTTGTTTAGCATCATTAAAATCCATTAGTGCATATGAAATAATAATGAGGTGATCGCCAACAAAACCTTTACGGGCAGCAGGGCCATTCAAACAGATAACGCCACTGTTACGTTCCCCTTTAATGATGTAAGTTTCCAAGCGTTCCCCGTTGTTTACATTTACAACCTGAACCTTTTCGTTTTCAATCATGTTTGCAGCTTCCATTAACGCCTCGTCAATGGTGATGCTACCCACGTAATGCAACTCTGTTTGGGTGAGTTTAACGCGGTGTATTTTAGATTTTAGAACTTCTATTTGCATAAAAAGCGGTGCAAAGGTATATTATTTTTTAGATATGGTACTATTTGTATTTGCAACAAGCAATGGTTACTCTGTAAGCAAGCTACTTGTATTGCAACCTATTGGTTTATTTCTTCATCTTACCCTTATTACCGGCTTCTTTTTATATTAACACGCTAACCCAACCTTTTATTTTGTTATACGTATTATCCTTTAGTTTACTTGTTTGCTTGATTTATAACATGTATATTGCTTTTACATTAATAACCCTATGAAAAAAATACATTTATTGCTGTTTTGCTTAGTAACCATTCTGCAAGCAGAGGCAACCCACCTTGCAGGTGGAGATATTGAATACAAAAACATTGGCTTTAGAAGGTGGGAAATTAAGTTGGTACTCTACAGGGATTGTGGCAATGGCAGTAATACTGTTGCACTTTGCTCAGGCAATATAACAAGTTGCACCCAAACAATTGCCGTAAGACCTGCTTCCGCCATTTCTGGAGGCGGCTTAAACCCTAATGTTTGCAATATACCAGTGCCTTCAATAAATGTTACCTTAACAGGCTATCAAGTTCAAGATGCCCGCAAAACACGGCAAGAGATTTGTGGACCAAGTGCTAAAAACGTATGTACAAATCTTGGTGCATCTACTCCTGGTACATTTACGCCATCTATTGAGGCGTATTACTATAAAGGCGTATTGGACATGAGTAGTCCGGTATATAATAATGCTTGCCCATATTGGGAAATAGGTTGGGAGCTATGTTGCCGAAATAGTGGAATAACCAATATTACGAACTCATCTGGTATCACCTTCTTTATTGCTGCAACACTTAACATTTTTCACAATCAAAATAGTACCACTTTTAACAATAACTCCCCCAAATTATACAATGAGCCCATAGATGTGGTTTGCAGCAATCAGGAAATTGTATACAACATGGGTGCTGTTGACCCTGACAGGGACTCACTAACTTATGCCATTGCTAAGTCAAGAGGATCAGGGGGTAGTTTAGTTAATTATGCTAACCCTTACAGTGAAATTTATCCGTTTCCGCTAAATAGCGGCCTTCCTCCGCACAATGCCTTGCCTCAACCCAATGGGCCATATCTGGTGCTTGACTCTTTAACCGGAGATATCAGTTTTAATCCATTAAATAACCACCCTACAAACCCTATTTATGGTTGTATTAACGTAGAAATTACCCAATGGGCTTATCAAACAGATGGGAGTCCTTACATTGTGGGCCGCACCCAACGGGAATTGCAAGTTTTCGTGCGCAGTTGCCCCAACAACAACCCACCCAAGTTTGTAACCAGCCCTGCATTACCGAATGGGAATGCTAAATACAATTGGTCGGTTTGTGCCGGAGATGAACTTTGTTTTACCATTACGGGCAAAGACGCAGATGATGGACCCGGCCCTGAACCATCTACCAAATTAGATACCACAACCATCAAATGGAACGGAGGAATTAGCCGCCCCGGCAAATTAACCTTCGTGCCAGATTACGATACGGCAGTTAAGAGCCAACGCCCGCGCGAAGACCGCTGGAAGTTTTGTTGGCAAACGGAAAAAACTGATGGTTCAGACCAACCATACTCCTTTACTGTAAGTGCCTTGGATAATAACTGCCCCAATATTGGCATTTCTATCAAATCGTTTAATATTTTTGTAAATCTATCCGTAACAGCCAATGCGGGTATGGATACCACAGTCTGCCCGGGAGATACGTTGAAACTAATAGGCAAAGGTGGGCAGAAATACAAATGGGAAAGCATACAAGGCAGCAGTTTAGTTACCGTGGTTCCCTATGGCACAGCAGATTCACTGAAAGCAGTTATTTCATCAACCTCACTGGCCGGATCCTTTACTGATTATGTGCTTACGAGTTATACCTCTTACCCAAATGCATCAAGCATCAGCAACGAATGTAAAAATACGGATACCGTTAGAGTAAGTACACGAACCTATCCAATACTCACCCGTCCTTCAATGCGAGACATTTGCAGGTCGCTAGATACGTTAATTTTACCAAGTTTTGTGGTCAGTCCAATCAGTCAAAGTGCAGCCAATGGGGGCGTAGGTATATGGAGTTACACAGCTAAGCCGCTGGCGATAAAGGTATTCAATGGTTTACCAAGTTTGTTGGTAGACAGTTTAGCAAGCTTACCTATGGATACCTTTTTTGTCAACATCGCCAACAATACCAGCAATGCACGGGTTAATTGGCTTCGTTATAGCTATAAAGGGCCGGACAGCTTAGGGGGGTGCATAAGAACAGACTCGGCAGCAGTGCGCGTATTTGCGCAACCCAAAATAGATGCAGGGGCAACAGTACAGCGTTGTATCTCAGCAGGCACCTATCAATTAAATGCCAGTGGAGGGCATAATCACAGCCCACGAGACGTTACTGGTCGCAGTGGGGTTTGGAGTATGATTCAAGGCGGAGGTTTGGTGAACACAACAGTAGGTTTAAATACTGTTTTCACTT
>RDYC01000230.1 GCA_004293295.1 Bacteroidota bacterium | reverse complement strand
AGAAGTTATTCAACATTTCGCCAACGCATTGGTCAACCGCTCCGGTAACATCACTATTACCCAATTTGGTTTTGGTTTGCCCTTCAAATTGAGGCTCCTGCACTTTAACGGATATTACACCTGTTAAACCCTCGCGGAAATCATCTCCTGAAATTTCGAACTTCAAGTTTTTAAACATGCCTTCTTTTTCGGCATATGATTTTAGCGTGCGTGTTAATGCCCTTCTAAAACCAGCCACATGCGTTCCACCTTCATGAGTATTGATGTTGTTTACATAACTATGTAAGTTTTCGCTGTAACCATTGTTATAAGTCATGGCTACCTCTACAGGAACGCCATTTTTTTCACCTTCCACATAAATGGGTTCAGGCAATAATTTTTCGCGGGTACCATCTAAAAAGTTAACAAACTCTTTTAAACCACCTTCGCTGAAAAAGCTTTCCTCGTGTAATTTACCTTCTTCATTAGGTCTTTCATCTTTAAGGGTGATGCGGATGCCCCTATTCAAGAACGACAACTCGCGCATACGCGCTGCCAATGTATCAAACTTGTATTCTCCCGAAGTAAAAATGCTTAAATCAGGTTCAAAATAAACCAGGGTACCTGTTTTATCCGACTCTCCAACTACCTTCACATCATAGAGTGGTTTACCGCAACTGTATTCTTGTTGAAAAATTTTGCCTTCACGGTAAACTGTTGCTCTCAACAAAATAGAAAGTGCGTTTACGCAACTTACACCCACACCATGCAATCCTCCTGAAACCTTATAAGTGTCCTTATCAAACTTACCCCCTGCATGCAGCACGGTCATTACCACCTCTAGGGCCGACTTTCCTTCTTTGGCATGCATTCCTGTCGGGATACCGCGACCATCATCCAGCACGCTGATGGCATTGTTTGGATGAATGGTTACCAAAATATTTTTACAATACCCGGCTAATGCTTCATCAATTGAGTTATCTACCACCTCATAAACCAAGTGGTGCAATCCCCTTGTTCCAATATCTCCAATGTACATTGCAGGGCGTTTTCTAACTGCTTCTAAACCCTCAAGTACCTGAATATTGTCGGCACCATAATTTTGTTTGTTTTCCATTGAACTTTCTGACATTTTAAAACGATTTCAATTAATGCGTAAATATACGGCAGATAACGCGCTTAACCTAAAGTTAACGCCAGTTTTTACTTATACTTTTCCACAAGTTTTCCTCGTATTTTCAATAAAAAAAATTACCTTGCTCACATGTCATTCTTACGACCTGAAAAACTGACGTCAAGGGTAATTCTCTCCTTTTTACTGATAGTAATCCCTATTACCATTGGTGTAATTGGTTATATGACCATCGAGGACTTCAATTTTCTTGATGCCTTGTACATGTCGGTAATTACCATTGCTACAGTAGGGTTTGGCGAAACAAATCCATTAAGTGATGCAGGTAGAATTTTTACCATCTTTCTGATTATTTCCAACCTTGGAATTTTCGCCTACGCACTATCACTGATTACCAGCATTTTAATACAGGGAGATTTTTTTGAAAAGTATAAATCCAATAAAATGAAACAACAGATAGCTAAATTAAATAACCATGTGATTTTGTGCGGATACGGCAGAACAGGTAAAGAGGCGGCTGAAATTTTAAACCGAAAAAAAATTCCGTTTGTGGTAATTGAAAGCCGAAAAGATTTGAATGATGAACTCCAAGCCAATGGTATTCATTGGTACCTTAATGAGGACGCCACTAAAGATGAGGTATTGGAAGATGCAGGTATTAAAAAAGCCAGGGGATTGATAACTACTTTACCGGATGATGCAGATAATGTGTATGTGGTGCTTACCGCCAGAGAAATTAACAGTGAAATGACCATCATTAGCCGGGCCTCAACGGATAGTTCTGTTAAAAAACTTAAAAGAGCAGGTGCAAGTAATGTAATTATGCCGGATAAAATTGGAGGAGCGCATATGGCCTCATTAATTACCCAGCCTGATGTAAAAGAATTTCTGGATATTATTTCCGGCCAAGGAGAAGGGGTGCAACTAGAAGAGATTGAATTGGAAAAAATTGCTAAACAACTCAACGGAAACACTATTGCAGAGCTAAATTTAAGGCACAAAACCGGAGTAAATGTAATTGGATTAAAAAATACAGATGGTTCTTATACTGTTAATCCAGATATTTTTACTGTCTTACCTGCCGGTACCAAGCTAATCGTATTAGGCACTGCTGAGCAAATGGAGGCATTAAAAGTAACTTTAAACAAATAACAGTTGCAACGTTTCTGCAACAAAAACAGTCTAAGGGGCATGAGGCTAATTATTTCAATTGTTATCATACTCACTGGCCTTCAATACCTTCAAGCCCAGAACCAAAACAACACTTGGCTTTTTGGTACCAATTTGGGCATGAAATTTAACAATAAGGTCATGTCCATTATTCCTGATAAAGCGAGTAATATGTTATCCGGTGCCGGTTGCGCCATCATATCAGATAAAACATCCGGCTCAGTACTTTTATACACCAATGGCAAGCAAGTGTGGGACAAAACCAACAGCCCCATGCGAAATGGAACATTATTAAAAGGAAGCTCTTTATCTCATTCCATATCAAACGGCCTGATTGTAGATAATTATAACAACAGCTATTTTGTTTTTTACACCAATGATATAGATGAAATTTATTATGCGTTTGTAGATTTAAAAGCCAATGGTGGATTAGGTGAAGTGGTATATAAAGATAGCCTTTTAGCTAGAGGCATGGATCTGCAATTTACAGCAGTGCGTTTACCCAATCAACAAGGACATTGGCTAATCACCCATCAAAAGGGTACCAATAAATTTTTATCCTACCGTATTTCAAACAATCAAATTTATAAATCACCTGTAATATCTGTAACCGGGCCCCAAACTTACCCATCCACTCAATATAACTACGGCAAAATGACCAGTAACAGGGCCGGAAATAGACTCGCTTACGGTTTCTTCCCGGCAAGCGGAAGTAGCATTGATGAGGCACAGATAGCTGAATATGCAATTGACAAAAAGTGTGGCACCATAACCATTCTAAATGATTTGTATACCCTGATGGGAACAGTTTTTGCCAACTCTTGCCGCATGAGTTATGATGCAACTGGACGTTATTTGTATGTTTCGTATTACAGGCTAGGCGATACTTACGAACTTTATCAGTATGACATGGAATCTACGGATCCTTCTGCATCCAAAGTATTGATATCCGCTTCTTATGAGGTGATCGGGGACATGCAACTCGGTGATGACGATAAAATATACATTGCAAGTTCGCAGAATAGAACATTTACATCAAGAATATCTGTTGTTAATAGTCCTTCTTCACTTGGAGCCGCCTGTAACTTTGGACAAAACGCTATTGAGTTAAGTCAAAATCCTATTCTCGGCAGTATTGGCTTAGAACATTTTCCTGTTTTTGTTCATGACATCTCCAACAATAAAGGCACCGATAATCCACCAAAACTGAACATAATCCCAGCTTGTGCACAATCTCGTTCAAGCTTCGAACTACAAAATACAACTGACGTAATTTGCGACTCGGTGATTTGGGTGTTTGGAGATGGTAATTCATCAACATTAAAAAACACTTCGCATGTTTACACCAAAGCAGGAACTTACATCACTAAATTTATTTGGTTTGTGTGTGGTTACCAGTCGGAGATTATTGATACCATAAAAATAATTGAACAAACAACTTTCAGTTTAGGAAGCGACACTACCTTGTGTAATGGCGTTTCAATCACGCTGAAGGTACCGATAACAGCGCAAAATTACCTGTGGAATACCGGTGATACCTCGGCTGAAATTTTGGTAAAAAAAGCGGGCAGGTATCAAGTCAGTATTAGCAGTGGCAACTGCCAATCAACCGCTGAAATTAATATTGCATATCATCCTCCCCTGTTTACCGCACTTAACGATGAGTACACAATCTGCGATAAAGAAAAAGAACTGGTAAAGCTTGATGCAGGAGAAGGATTTTCCACCTACAAATGGACACCGACCGAAGATACTACCCAATGGATTATAGTTGGCGATTTGGGCGAATATTTTGTAGTGGTAAAAGATTTTAGGGGATGCGATGGAAGTGACGGAACCAAGGTGAAGAGGCGCTGCCCGGTGGCCGTTTATTTTCCCAACTCATTTTCGCCAAACAATGATGGTATAAATGATGTTTATGCCCCTGTTGGTGTTGATGTAGAGTCGTTTCAACTCAAAATATATAACCGCTGGGGGCAGCTTGTTTTTGAAAGCGATAACCTTAACCATACATGGGATGGCACAATAAAAGGCAAATTTGTACCAACTGATACCTATATTTACACCGCACAATACACAGGATTTATTCATAAAAAAATGCAGACTTTTAATACCGAAGGTAATATCACGTTAATCAGATAACGATGTTAAAAGCTAAACTACTTTTAGGTGTTTGTTTGTATACAATAATGGTGCATGCACAAAAGGAACAAAACAATTGGTATTTTGGACGGTATGCAGCCTTAAGTTTTGAAACAGGGATTGCAGTTCCCAAATTTGATAATCCTCAAAACAGCTATGGAAGAACGGCCTCCATATCGGACCCATTAACCGGAAACTTGTTGTTTTACACCAATGGACAAAAGGTTTGGAATTACAAACATCAGGTGATGTTAAATGGGGACATTCCTTCAGCATCTCCAACAGGAGACTTGGTTATTGTTCCGGTACCGGAAAGCACTTCAACATATTACCTGTTTTTCATAGGTAATATTGCCGACTTACAATATGTAATTATTGACATGAGCAAAAACGCAGGTGAAGGAGAAGTGATCACCACAGCTCAAACCATTTCAAGCAATAACCTGAAACAAGTAACCGCTATTTATCATCAATATGCTGATGCATTTTGGGTAATTACCCATGAACAAAACAACAACCATTTTAAAGCGCATTATGTTGATGCTTCAGGAGTAACAGCACAGCCCATTATTTCAAAAGTTGGCTCAAAACCCACCGGTGGATATGGAGATATGGTTGGTTCTAACCAAGGAAACAAACTTGTTGTTACACATTATTCATCAGCAAACTCTTTTGCTGAAGTATTTGATTTTGATCAGGTCTGTGGGGTAGTGTCAAACGCGTTTCCTCTTCCTAAAGACCCAGCTTGGGATTATGCTTATGGAATAGCATTTTCACCTGACGACAGCAAATTATATATCACTTATAGTTTGCAGCAAAGCACTCTTGTGCAATACTCTGGAGTAAACTTTGGTAATAATACCTATCCTGTTGCTAATGCCCCTGACAACTTCAATATTTTGAGATTAGGTCCCGATGGCAGAATCTATCTCTCAACCCATAATGGTGGTATACCTGGCGAACGCATAGATGCGATATTAAACCCTAATGTTTTAGGAGCGGGTTGCAACTATCAAAAAACTTACCTAAGACTGAACAAACCGGGTGATGTAATACGAACCGCCCAATTTGAGTTACCGGCATTTGCATCAGGCCGAAGAGTAAAAAGTCCAGCCAACGACAGTGTAATTATAGTTAAAGGTATTTGTAAAGGGGATACTACTTTAATACGCCTCAGTAATAACCATACTTACGATTCTTTAACTTGGAATTTTGGGGATGGCAGTTCTCCACAAACCACATTGACCCCATTTCAAAAACATGTTTATTTAGATGCCAAAACCTATTCTTTTACCTTAACCATCCATAGGTGTGGTAGAACTTTTGTATTAAGAGATTCGATAGCGATTAGGCAAGCCCCACCTTTTTCGTTGGGAGATGATACTACATTATGTTATGGAGTAAGCATTAGGCTAACAGGCCCGATGGGAGAGCAGTACTTATGGAGTAGTGGTGATTCTACCCAAACCATCATCGTTAATCAATCAGGAAAGTATAGTCTAAAGGTTTTCAATGGAACATGCCACGAAACTGATGACGTTACCATTAATTATTACCCGCCATTATTTACCGCTCTAGGTGATGAGTTTACCATATGCGATAAAGAAAAAGAACTGGTAAAACTGGATGCAGGAGAAGGATTCTCCACCTACAAATGGACACCGACTGAAGATACCACACAATGGATTATAGTTGGCGATTTGGGCGAATATTTTGTAGTGGTAAAAGATTATAGAGGATGCGATGGAAGTGATGGAACTACCGTAAAAAGAAGATGCCCCGTTACCGTTTATTTTCCTAATTCGTTTTCACCAAATGATGATGGCATAAATGATGTTTATATGCCAGTTGGTGTTGATGTGGTATCATTTAAACTCAACATATACAACCGCTGGGGGCAACTTATTTTTGAGAGCAATAAACTAGACCATACGTGGGATGGAAAATTAAATGGTAAGCCTATGCCAACTGGCAGTTATATTTATCAGGCTGAATATACTGGTTACGCCAATAAAAAGCTGAAAACGCTTAACGTAAACGGAAACATTACATTAATACGTTAATATTTTTCCAAAGCAGCGAGCTATCACCATAACTTAAAAAACGGTAATTATTGGCCAATGCATATTCATAAATTTTTCTCCAGTCAGGCCCGACAAATGCTGCAATTAATAATATAAGCGTATTTTCCGGTTGGTGAAAATTGGTGATAATGGCATCAACTAATTTAAACTCATACCCGGGTGCAATAATAATTTGGGTGCTGCCCTGTAATACACTCTCTTTCTTAGCATCCATATCATGCAGAATAGCCTGTAACGCCTTATCTGCACTGATACCAGAAGCATCGAGCTCATAGGCATCCCATTGCGCCACAAAAACATTTTCTGCATTTTTAAAAGTTAAAAGTCGAACTCCCCACCAATACAAGCTCTCCAAAGTACGCATGCTTGTTGTGCCAACCGCTATCAATGGATGTTTATTTGTTAACGTTTGTAAGATATTTTCAATGGTACTTCGCTCAACAAAAATGGTTTCTTCATGCATTTCATGGTTGGCCAATTCTGTAGATTTTACGGGTTTAAATGTGCCTGCCCCAACATGTAAAGTGACCTCTGCTGTTTTGATATTTTTCTGAGCCAGTTTATTAAAAACATCTTCAGTAAAATGTAAACCCGCAGTTGGCGCAGCTACTGAACCTTGTTGTTTTGCGTATATGGTTTGGTAACGTTCTTCATCACTCAATTCGGTATCTCTGTTCAAATATGGGGGTAAAGGTAAAATCCCTGCATAATGAAGCACTTCAGCAAAAAATAAGTCTTTGTTATCCCAACTAAATTCAACCAAAAACAACTCCCCTGCTTTACCTTTTTTTTCTGCCTTTAATTGCACAATACCTGATGGGGTATTGACAAACTTTTGCAGCACATCCTCCTTCCAACGCTTGGCATTACCTATTATACATTTCCATGCACAATTTCCTTTGCTGGCAAAAGCCAATTGGTAATCTAAATATTCAAGCGGTTCAATACAAAACACCTCTATTTGTGCACCTGTTTCTCGCTGAAACAACACACGCGCATGAATTACTTTGGTGTTATTAAAAACAACCAACGAATTGGCAGGAATTGATTCATCAATAAACTTGAAGGTGGTCTCGCTTATTTCACCAGCCTGATAATGGAGGAGTTTTGATTCGTCCCTTTTCTCCAATGGAAATTTAGCGATTTTCTCCTCAGGAAGTTCGTAAGAATAATCTTTAATATTAATTTCTTTAGGATTCATTTTACTTTATAAGAAGTTGGCAGTAGGCAAAAGAGAAAGGAAGCAAGAAGATTTCCAGAGTAAAGGGAAAGTATACAACATATTATGATCAAAACAACATAAACTACTATAATTTATTAGGTTCACTTTTGGGAAGATTGATTATAAGATTCAGGATTATTAATCATGTGCGAAAGAAGTCTGCCAATTTCTTCCGATTGTTTCTCTAGTTTACCTAATAATTCGTTTGAGATGTAGTTGCAAGAGCGTGCAAACAATAGCCAAGTTTGAGTTTCCGAGTTTTCCATATCTGCATCACTCATTTTACTTTTAAAATGGGCTGGATATTGTCTTTTTCTATAGCCTTCTGCAATATTAACACAAACGGAACGCGATGATCTTCTTATTTGGTCAGTTAGGCTATATCTTTCTTCAACAGGGAATTTTTTACGCTCTTCAAAAATAATCATTGCCAATTCAAAAGCTTTTTTAAAAACAGTTAAATCCTTATAATTCATGTTGTTAATTTATTGCCTACTGCCTACTTTCATTTTGTTTATTTTTTTAATGTAAGTAACCAACCTCTTCATTTAGTGCCTACTATCTTATTTGTTAACCGTAACTACACTCCTTTAAACTCGGGTTTCCGTTTCTCCACAAAAGCTTTCATGCCTTCCTTTTGATCTTCGCTGGCAAAACACATATAAAAGTTCTTACGTTCAAAATAAAGGCCCTCTTGTAATCCTGAGTCAAAAGCCTTAAGTACACTTTCTTTGGCTAACCTCACCGCAACAGGCGATTGTTGAGCCACTTCAGCAGCTAATTTCAACGCTTCATCCAAATACACTTCTTCAGGTACTACCCTATTGATTAAACCCGCATCAAGTGCTTCTTCTGCGCTAATAAATTTACCTGTAAGCACCATTTCCATGGCCAATGCTTTGCCAACGGCCTTGGTTAAACGTTGTGTGCCACCAGCACCCGGCATAATGGCTAGTTTTATTTCGGGCTGACCGAATTTTGCGGTTTCACTGGCCACAATCATGTCGCAAGTCATGGCCAACTCACAACCTCCACCTAAACAAAATCCACTCACCGCTGCAATAACAGGCTTTTTTGTCTTACGGATTTGATCCCAGGTCTCAAACTGGTCAATTTTGAGCATATCAATAGCAGTGCGGCTTTCCATTTGCTTAATATCCGCTCCAGCAGCAAAAGCCCTTTCATTACCGGTGATTATAATACAACGCACTTCATCATTGTTATCAAATTCTAATAACGCATGCTTTATTTCCTGCATCAATTGAAGGTTTAGAGCATTTAACTCTTTGGGGCGGTTCAACTGAATAAGTGCGATGTGGGGTTGTATATTCGTATTTGTAATAATATATTCGTAAGCCATATAAATAATTATAAAGTGGCGAAAATAACCATTTATAAATGTAAGGCAACTGAGGCAAATGATATAATTGAACGATTATTTTTAAAAAACAGTTTGTATTTAATAAATAAACCCCGATATTTGCACTCCTTTTTAATAGAAAAGCCATGAGAGTTTGTGATTTAACAGGTAAAAGTGCAATGGTTGGTAACAACGTATCGCACTCAAATAGAAAAACCAAAAGACGTTTTTATCCTAATTTACAGGATAAGAAGTTCTTTATTCCGGAAGAGAACATGTGGATTACCTTACGTGTATCAACCAAAGCAATTAAAACTATTAATAAAAATGGTATTACCCCTACTTTACGTAAGTTCGTAAAAAAAGGTAGTATCTAATAATAAGGAGACCTAGCAATGGCACGTAGTAAAAATAGAATACAAGTAATTTTAGAATGTACCGAGCACAAAACTTCAGGTTTGCCGGGAACTTCTCGTTACATTACCAAAAAGAACAGAAAAAACACCACGGAACGTATCGAGTTGAAAAAATACAACCCGATTATGAAAAAAGTTACCGTTCATAAAGAAATTAAATAAGTTGAATCATGGCTAAGAAGGTAGTTGCAACATTAAAAACAGGTGCAGGCAAAGATTTTGCTAAAGTGTACCGCGCGGTTAAAAACAAAAAGGGTTCTTATTCTTTTAAAGCCGAAATTATTCCTAACGAAGACGTTAAAACTCATTTCAAAACCAAATAGTTTTGATTAAATGTAATTAAACAAAAAGCACCTTGAGCAATCATGGTGCTTTTTTTATTGTGCTTCATGCCTAATTTAAAGTAAATTCGCACCTGCAAATATAAATACATGGGTATTTTTAGTTTTTTTAGCAAAGAAAAAAAGGAGAAGTTAGACGAAGGTCTAGCCAAAACCAAGACCAGCTTATTTGAAAAAATAAGTAAGGCGTTGGTAGGAAAAACAACGGTTGACGATGATTTCCTCGATCAACTGGAGGAGATTTTAGTTACCAGTGATGTTGGAATAGAAACGACCTTAAAAATCATTGACCGATTGCAAAAAAGGGCCGCACAGGATAAGTACATCAACTCTAACGAATTAAATAAGTTGCTTAAAGATGAAATAGCCAAGCTTTTGGATGAAAACCACAACAATGATGTTGATGGATTTGGAACCGAAAAAAGTGCGAAACCATACGTAATTATGGTAGTTGGGGTTAATGGAGTAGGTAAAACCACCACCATTGGCAAATTGGCTCATCAATTTAAAAGTGCCGGGAAAAAAGTGGTGCTTGGAGCCGGTGATACTTTTAGAGCGGCTGCCGTTCAACAATTAAAAATATGGGGAGAGCGCAATGGCGTGCATGTAGTAGAACATGGCATGAATACAGACCCTGCTTCAGTAGCATATGATGCCGTAAAATACGCCACAGAAAGCCAATGTGATATTGTAATAATTGATACTGCCGGGCGTTTACACAATCGGGTTGATTTGATGAATGAATTGAGCAAAATTAAGCGAGTGATGTCGAAAGTAATTCCTGATGCCCCACACGAAGTGCTTTTGGTACTTGATGCCAGTACCGGACAAAACGCTTTTGAACAAGCCCGCCAGTTTACTGCTGCAACGGAAGTGAATGCCTTGGCCCTTACTAAATTAGATGGTACAGCTAAAGGAGGCGTTGTTATTGGCATTGCCGACCAATTTAAAATACCTGTTAAGTATATTGGCGTTGGAGAAGGTATTGAAGACCTTCAATTATTTAACAAGCATGAGTTTGTTGATTCATTATTTAATTAAAATACAACCAGAGTGAAAACCAAGCGCAAAGCCGATAAGGTAAACATCATCACACTAGGATGTTCAAAAAACATTGTTGATAGCGAAGTACTATACAGCCAGCTAAAAGCCAATCATTTTAATGTTGAACATGAAAGTACCTTGGATGATGCCAATGTAATTGTGATTAACACCTGTGGGTTT
>RDYC01000229.1 GCA_004293295.1 Bacteroidota bacterium | reverse complement strand
CTGTAATAAAGTATTGAACACAATAAGCACACCCGAACTGAACTAAACAATTACCCATTGCAAAAGCTGTTAAGCTTAGCTGATAACATAGTGATATAAAGATGATAGACGTAGTATTAGGCCTCCAATGGGGCGATGAAGGAAAAGGAAAAATAGTTGATGTACTTACCCCTCAATATGATGTGGTGGCTCGTTTTCAGGGAGGTCCAAATGCAGGACATTCGTTGGAGTTTGGCGGACAAAAACATGTATTAAACACCATACCTTCAGGTATTTTTCACCAACACACCATCAATATTATTGGCAATGGGGTAGTTATTGACCCGGTTACCTTGAAAAAAGAAATTGAAAAGGTAATGGCATCGGGTGTTGACCCTAGACATAACTTATACATATCAGAAAAAGCACATTTAATTATTCCAACGCATCGTTTGGTGGATGCAGCCAGCGAAGCCCATAAGGGAGAGCATAAAATTGGTTCAACCTTAAGAGGCATTAGCCCTACCTATCAGGACAAAATCGGACGCAGTGGTTTACGCATCGGTGACATCCTCACCCCGCAATTTAAACAGAAATACGAAACTGCGGTAGCCAACCACAAACAACTGCTCGACAGGTTTAACTTTACCTACAACCTTGCCGAACACGAGCCTGCCTTTTTTGAAGCAGTGGAATTTTTAAAGCAATTTAAAATCATCAGCTCTGAATACTTCATCAATAACCTGATTGCTCAAGGCAAGAAAGTATTGGCCGAGGGCGCACAAGGTACGTTGTTGGATATTGATTTTGGCACCTACCCTTTTGTAACTTCTTCCAATACCATTACAGGTGGTGTTTGCAGTGGATTGGGTGTTGCACCACAAAAAATCAATAAAGTATATGGCATTTTTAAAGCCTACTGCACGCGCGTAGGTAGCGGCCCTTTCCCTACTGAATTGCATGATGCGGTTGGTGAACAATTGAGGCAACAAGGTTTTGAGTTTGGCGCCACCACCGGAAGGCCAAGGCGCACCGGATGGTTAGATTTACCTACGTTAAAATATGCCATCATGCTTAACGGGGTAACTGACCTTATTTGCACCAAAAGCGATGTATTAAGCGGCTTTGAGCAAGTGCCTGTTTGCGATGCATACCAAATTGAAGGTACCCGTGTAACCGATATTCCATATAACTTTAACGATGCTCCCATTCAACCGCTTTACAGCTCATTTAAAGGATGGAGCGAAGACCTGACAGGAATACGCAAGTATGAAGATTTACCGGAAAACTTTAAGGCTTACATGCAGTATGTAGAAGAACAGGTTGGCTTAAAAATGAGTGTGATATCCATCGGGCCCGACAGGGAACAAACCATTGTGCGATAAACCAAGTTATTTGCGCACTTTGGTGTAAGTTGTTGTTTGCCTAAATCCTTCCTGTTTTATAAACGATTTAAATTGTTTTTTAGTAGGTGCAAATACATAAGGGGCAACGGTATCCTGCTCTGTTTCGGTAATTGCCAACAGGTGCTCAACATCCTGTGGTGTTATGCTGGAAAAGTTCAGCTTCCCTTTTGACAGGCTTAATTTTGACACCTCCCAACTTACAGGGGTGCTTTTGGTGTTAATAAACAAGTATCCCTTAAACCGCTTTAGCACGTGGCTTTCATCCAACTTAAACAAGGTATCAATAACCTGTAGTGCTACCATAGCACTATCCCCTTTATAGGTAACCGTTCCTTTGTGCCCCGAGGTAATATCCACAATAGCATTGCCGGAAACTTGAAACTGGCTGTCTAAGGCATGTACAGGCACATTAAACGCCACATCATAATACCTAATTATGCTTTGCGCATCAATAACCAATGTGGTCAAATCTTCATCGTGCACAAACGTGCCCCGATAACGCCTAGGAAAATGGTCTTCATCTGAAACAGATGCCGGTTGAGGTTCAGTAAAAGTAGCCGGGGGATCGCAAACGGCTAATAACAGTGCCATGAAAATAACACCAATAGATAAGGTTGGATTGTTCATAATAGATTAAGGTTGTTCATGCAAAAAACTAGGTGAGGTAGTTTTTAGTATGCTGAAAACAAATAAGCTGCTGTAAAGAGACTTTTTATGACAATTTACCGACAAATGAAAACCTGATTTCTGATCCTGTTTTCCTCAGCAACTGACTTACAGGTTATTTATTAAAATACGAATATTCTGTTGGTTACCAAACATCTTGTTCAGTAGTTGGCTTCGCTCGGCTAAATCGTTCTCGGTAATGGGCTGATTAATTAACCGAGTAATTTCTAGGCGCATATCTTCGGCAGTGTTGGCCACCACACATAAATTTTCCAATCCGGTATTTTCAACCATGGTATTGTTGGCCAGTACCCAACGCCCCTGAAACAATACATTAATCAACTTTAGTTTTATACCGGTATTTTGGAAGGTAGGCAACACATTAATATGCGCTTGTTGGGTTAACTCTGTAATTTTTTCAGTTGATACGTTTTGCAACAAGCTAATGTGTGTATGGCCTTCTACGAGTTTTTTTAGTGTTGATGAGGGATTATTCCCAGCTATAATTAACGGGTACTGCAACCGATTAAATACCTGTGTTACCAGAAATTTGGCAGCTTCATCGTTTTCACCCACACTGAGGTTGCCATGGTAAAAAGCAAAGTTACCCTGGCCACAGCGGGTGGTTAGTTGGGTATTTGCATGAAAAGCAGGAAGTAGTTCCACCCTTTGATAACGGGCTTCTAGGGTCTTTTTATCATTAGGCGAAATGGCGAAAATAACGGTAGCATGTGTAAGCACTGATTCAAATTTTTCAAGCCTGTCGGCTTCTTTGGAAAAAAAATACTTTTTAAAAAAGTTGCCTTCAACATCCTCTAACTTGCGGTAATAATCATGCTCTACATTGTGCATGCGCACCAGCTTTTTCCGGTTAGCCAAATCAGGGTGGTTGAGAAAAAAACAAGCATGCAAGCCTTCAAACAAAATGGGGGCCTCATCTGCCAGTAGGTTTTGAAGCAATTGCACATCATTGCGGGTAGAAACAATATAAGGCAACGTACCAGAAAACGGGTTTACAAAGGTTCTTCTCGGGTAATAATGCACCGTATCGCAAATTTCTTCAAGTATTGGGTTGCGGTTCCGACCGTACTCAAATACATGCAAGGTAACTTTAACGGCAGCTTGTTGCAAAGCCTTTAGTTTATAAAACACATCTATTACTCCACCATAATTTGGCGGGTAAGGATTATCAAAACTAATTACATGTAAGTGATTGTTCATGATGTTAACTGTTGGTAAATACTTACCAGTTTAAACTCCTGCGTTTGCCAGTTCCATACTTTGGCAGCTCGGGTGCAATTATCTGAAATTTTTTGATATAAATGCGGGGTTTGTAACAGTTGATATAAGGCTTGTCGAATAGATTCGGGGTTGGTTTCACACAATACCCCTACTTCATACTCCCTGTTTAAACGTTGGTACTCCGGAAAATTGGCACAAATTACCGGCACACCGGATTGCACATAGTCAAAAAACTTATTGGCGATGCTGTAGCGATAGCTTAAACTATTGCCCTGCAACAAATTGACCCCAACAAAAGCTTGCTCCGTATATCCAGGCAAGTCTTTTGGCAGCACCTTGCCAATAAGTTTGACTTTATCAGCCATGTTGTTTTTCAGAATTTTTTGCTGCAGCCTCCCGAAAATAGGGCCATCACCAATAATCCAAAACAACACATCCATATCCTTAATGGCATCAATGGTTTCTTCCAAACCACGTCCAATGTTTAAATCCCCTTGATAAATCAAAATAGGTTGTTTTGTGGTAGTACGTTTATTACACACAATAGGTTGGGGCATATTGTACACCACTTCAAATTTTTTACCATATTGTTGTGTAAACAAGTCGGCTAAAATGGGCCCAACGGTATAAGCCGCATCCACATGTTGTACGCATAGTTTTAAAATAAGCTGCCATACTTTTTTTACACTTGGCTTGTGTTCCAGTTCCGGTACCTCGGTAAAATACTCATGGGCATCAAACACCAATTTCTTTTTTCTGATACCTGAAGCTAGTGTGCATGCTGCTAATGTATCTGCATCAATGGCACAAACCACATCCACCGGTTTAATACATAGGTAAAAAAACAACCTGAGGTTAAACTCCAAGTAAAATAATGGCCCTTGATTAAAAAAGCAACTTAACCAATGACGCTGGTAAGTAACTTCAGGAGCAGGCAAACGCAACCCACGTGTGCGCCCAACCAACAACACATTAAAACCATGTTTAACAAGTGTGCTGCATATGCGATGCATGCGTTGGTCAGTTACCAAGTTATTGGTAACCGTAAAAATTAGCTGTGTTTTTCGTTCCAAATTAATTGATACTCCTTGTTATATTTTACTTGGTTCTGATCGAGCAAATACCTAAGTACAGCCAGTGTTTGATTTTCGTTACCAATGCCAATTGCTTTAATCACATCTGCAACATGCATCGGTTTTAAAAGCAGTTGTTTCAGTTGCGCAGTGGTATCATTTGCCTGGGTGAGGTCTGTGCTGTTTTTTCGTTGCTCAATACAGATATCACATATCCCACAATTGGTTGCATCCGGCTCATCAAAGTATGCCACCAATTTTTTATTGCGGCAAATAAGCTTGTTGTTACAATAGCCGATCATTGCCTGCAACTTATCAGTGGCTATTTGCTTGCGTTGTTTTATAAATGCCTGTTTAAAATTAATATGTTCAACCGAAACACGCTGTGTGGTAAAGGTGAGTTGAGGTTTATCCTTTTGCTTTTGATAATCGCCTAAATTCAGCTTGTGCAATTGCTCCAAAAACTTAACAACCACACCCACTTCTTTCCCTGCTTTTGAGGCCAAATCTTTCTCGCTTATTTTGGTATAATGATCAAAAAGTCCCCCATAACTTCTCAATAAAATCTTAATCAACAAATCATAACTTTCATGCTCCACCTGAAACTTATAAAGCTCTCCGTGGCTTACCGTGAAACGAAACTTAGAAGGTTCAAAAAAGGTTTCGTTTAAATGAATCAAATCACATTGCATCAATAACTTTAATGCCGGATAAACCTGGTGGGCTTGAAATTGATACCGGGAAGTAAAATCAGCCAAGTCAAAATCATAGCTTACATCGGTATTTGCGCCAATAGGCACACTGTAATAATTGCACAACGCTTGAAAAACTTTGCGCAATTCAGCTTCATTAGGATAAGCATTTTCAAGTTTATTCCATGCACCGTCCTCATCCGCTTGGTGATGTAACAGCACACAATAAGCCTTTTGGTTATCGCGTCCGGCACGCCCAGCTTCCTGGTAATAACTTTCTGGCGATTCCGGCATTTCATAATGAACCACCACCCGCACATCCGGCTTATCAATGCCCATACCAAATGCATTGGTGCAAACCATTATTCGTGTTTTGTTTTTAATCCAATCGTCCTGCTTTTTGTTGCGCACCAAATTGGATAAACCAGCATGGTAATAATCCGCCATGATTTTATGTTGCCGCAACAAGGTAGCAATATCTTGTGTTTGCCTTCGGTTCCTCACATACACCAATCCGGAACCTTTAATCCGCTTTAAGATATGCAGCAGCCGATCTTGTTTACTTTCTGTTTGGTTAACCACATAACTTAAGTTTGGTCGCACAAAACTCTTTTTAAAAACATTGGGGTGCTTAAAGGCCAGTTTTTGCTGAATATCCCCAACAACTGAAGCAGTTGCCGAGGCTGTTAAGGCAAGCACTGGCACATCACCAATCAGGGGCCTTACATCTGCAATCTGCAAGTATTCAGGCCTAAAATCGTAGCCCCATTGGCTAATACAGTGTGCTTCATCAACGGCCAACAAATTGATATTGAAGTGCGGTAAACGATCAAGAAACGAAACTGATTTTAATCTTTCAGGAGATACATACAAAAATTTATATGCTCCATTGATGGCATTGTCCATAATCAATAACTGCTCCCGGCTGCTCATCCCACTGTAAAGAGCAGCAGCATTGATGCCAATATGTTGCAGATGCTCTACTTGGTCCTTCATCAACGCAATTAATGGACTAATTACCAAACATAATCCATCCATGGCCATAGCCGGTACTTGAAAACAAATTGATTTACCGCCTCCTGTTGGTAACAATGCAAGGGTGTCCCGCTTATCCGATACCGATTGGATAATATCTTCTTGCAAAGGCCTGAATTGATCATAGCCCCAGTATTGCTTAAGGATATCGTGGATAAGCACTAATGTGATGAATTAAAAATTAACGTTGTAACATAATATCCTGAGGTAACAGGTAAATTTTTCTACTCCCTTGTGGCGTTTCATAACCACACTTTATGCCATAAGTATCAACAGCTATAACTTTTCCTGCGTAAGTAATCCCATTTAGCTTAAAAGTCACTTGATCTGCTAACTTAATTTTATTGTTATCCAAATTCATCGCGTATGCATTGTGATTTGAACTTGGAGTCCTGGCAGGAAAATAAGTTGAATCTTCGGTATAAAATCCCTGATAACTTACGTTTAATGTTTCAGGATTAAAATCAATAATATCAGCCGAAATATGCACCTTTCTTTTTAGTACAAATAATAGCCAAGTTGTTTTAAAGTCAACTGTTACATTGCCCAATGCCATACCTTTGGTGAGTGGATATCTTGAATACAAGTTTTTCTTAGCCTCATAAACCAATGCCTCCTTACTTAATCCTCCAAGCCCTATGATATAACTTGTTTCAGCAGTTCCTTTAGCCATTCCTGCTATTCGGAATTGATTGTTGCTAATAGAAGCACTTCCTGTAAATGTGCCCCGATGAAATGCACAACTTGAAAATGCACATAACGATAACATAATGAAGATATTTTTCATGGTTGATGGTGAGATTATGGTTGTATAACTCCGTCTTTGATAATTAATTTCCTATCGGCCCGATTGGCTAGCATTTCATTATGGGTAACAATCACAAAAGTTTGGTTAAACTCTGCCCTAAGTTTAAAAAACAGATCATGCAGTTCGTCTGCATTTTTACTATCCAAGTTTCCACTAGGTTCATCGGCAAATACAACCGCTGGATTGTTCATCAGGGCCCGGGCTACGGCCACTCGTTGCTGTTCGCCACCCGATAGTTGTGCCGGTTTATGGCTGGCCCTATTGCTTAAGTTAAGGTAATCCAATAATTCAAGAGCACGGGCATTGGCTTCGGCTTTGTTTTTATTACCAATCCATGCCGGAAAACAAACATTTTCCAAGGCGGTAAACTCCGGTAGCAGTTGGTGAAACTGAAAGATAAAACCAATATTTTGGTTGCGAAATGCCGCCAGTTTAGCGGCATTTAAGGTGGTAATGTTTGTTTCATTAATAAACAAGCTACCTGAATCAGCCTTATCCAACGTGCCTGCAATTTGCAATAAGGTTGTTTTTCCGGCACCGCTAGATCCTACAATAGCCGCTATTTCGCCTTTGGTTATACTAAAGTTTATACCTTTAAGCACTTGTAGGCCATTGTAGCTCTTGGTAATATTTTCTGCTCTAATCATTGTTATTGGTCTTATTTATGCTATCAAAGAGTGAACCATATTTTGCGTTTAACCCATAAACAAATATACCGTTGCGCTCGTTTCTTAATATCTAATTGAGTTACAGTTTGTTCAATTTCCCTGATTCACATTATTCAATTTGCACTTTTTAAAGTGAGCTCAACAACAAAAAGTCGCTGATAATCAACCCAAAAAAGCATCTAATTATTACTTTGTATTGCAAATAAAATCTCATTGAGGCAATAATACTAAATATTAAGGGTAACCGATGACACCATAAGCCGCAATTTTAAATTTCGCTTTCTGATTTTTAATCCTATTTTCGCTCCAAAATTTCTGAAAATGAACATTCACGAATATCAAGCGAAACAAGTATTAAAATCATTTGGAGTTGCCGTACAAGAAGGCATTGTTGCAGAAACAGCAGACGAGGCTCATGCAGCCGCACTTCAGTTAAAAGAACAATATGGAAGCGACTTTGTAGTTGTTAAAGCACAAATACACGCAGGAGGCAGGGGAAAAGGGAATATTGAAGGGAAAGAACAACGTGGTGTTGCCGTTGCTAAAAATGCCGATAAAGCAAAAGAAATTGCCGGAAACCTGCTTGGAGGTACTTTAGTTACTATACAAACGGGGCCTAAAGGCAAGTTAGTAAGTAAGGTATTGGTTGCCCAAGATGTTTACTATCCGGGTCCTAACCCAACAAAAGAGTTTTACATGAGTGTAATGCTTGACCGTTCACAATCAAAAAACATTATTGTTTATAGCACCGAAGGTGGTATGGATATTGAACAGGTTGCCGAGAATACCCCGCACCTTATTCACAAAGAAACGGTTGACCCTAAAGTGGGCTTTCAGGCTTTTCAGGCGCGTAAAATTGCCTTTAACTTAGGGTTAGAAGGCGAGGCCCACAAACAAATGGTAAAATTTGTATCAGCACTTTATAAAGCATACGATAGCAGCGACTCTGCCATGTTTGAAATTAATCCGGTGTTGAAAACAGCTGATGATAAAATTATTGCAGTTGATGGAAAGGTAAGTTTTGACGACAATGCGTTATACCGCCACCCTGATTATGCGGCCATGCGCGACTTGGCTGAAGAAGACCCAACAGAAGTTGAAGCAGGCAAGCATAACTTAAATTTTGTGAAGTTAGATGGCAATGTGGGTTGCATGGTAAACGGTGCAGGCTTGGCCATGGCCACCATGGATATTATCAAGTTATCAGGAGGTGATCCGGCTAACTTTTTAGATGTGGGAGGAACAGCGAACGCAACTACTGTTGAAGCCGGCTTCCGCATTATTTTGCAAGACCCAAATGTAAAGGCTATTTTAATTAATATTTTTGGCGGTATTGTACGTTGTGATCGTGTAGCACAAGGTGTGGTAGATGCTTATAACTCTATTGGAAATATTCCGGTGCCTATTATTGTGCGCTTGCAAGGAACCAATGCCGAACAAGCCAAAAAACTGATTGATGAATCAGGATTAAAAGTATATTCGGCCATTGTGTTGAAAGAAGCGGCTGAACTGGTACAAAAAGCTGTTGAAGGAAAACTATAATCCATATACTCAGTATTTTATTAAAGCGCCTGTTAAACATAACAGGCGTTTTTTTTATGCATAACAGGTTTGTTCCTCATTTAAGGCCAATGTGTAATCTACCTATAAAGTGATATACTTGTAATTGGCCTAATGAATCAACAAGAACTTATACAACAACTTATACAAGGGAATGAGTCGGCTTACCGAGCGTGTTTTAACCTATTTTCAGACAGGGTTCACAACACAGCTTTAAGCATCCTGCAAAACCAACAGGATGCAGAAGACATCACCCAAGAGGTGTTTATAGAAGTTTACCGCTCAATAAAATCGTTTAGGCAGGAGGCATCATTGCAAACATGGATTTATACCATAACCACCAATAAATGCAACGACCATCTAAAGAAACAAAGAAGCAAAAAGCGCTTTGCTTTTCTTACCTCCATTTTTGGTGATGATGATGCCTTACAGCATGATAAGCCCCATTTTGACCACCCAGGGGTGCTATTGGAAAATAAAGAGCACGCTAGGGTATTGTTTTTTGCACTTAATAAACTTCCCGATAAGCAAAAAATGGCCTTTACGCTATCACGCATTGAAGGACTCTCTAACAAGGAAGCAGCGGCCGCTATGCAAACGTCCGTATCAGCATTTGAATCATTATTGCATCGAGCCAATGAGAATTTAAAAACAACATTATCAGACTATTACAAAAATAACCTGCAAGATGGCGCAAGTTTTTACAAAACATTTCTTCTAATGTTATACTAAAATGAACAACCTACCTGAACATATTAAACGCACCTTACAAAGTATAGACCGCATAGAGCGTGCCGAAGCTTCTCCATTTTTGTTTGGAAAGATAATGGATAAATTGAAGCACGAACTACCGGAGCCTATTTATTATGGTACAAAAATGGTAGTCCGTTTTGCGCTAACAGTTTTGGTTATTGGGGCACTTAATGCAGCAAGCGTGCATATTGCAAAAAAACAAGTGCCACCAGCCCTTGATGAAAACACGTTAATACAAAAAGCGGCTCAGGAATATTTTGGATTAGAAGATCACTTCAATTACAACTATTAATTTACACCCGATGAAACTAGATAAAGTAAAAGTATTGACAGGTTTGGTGGTGGTATTACTGCTTATCAACATCACAACTATAGCCAGCATCTGGCACATTGTTGATTTTGAACAACTCAGTTTGAGGGGAAAGCATCCGCAAGGGCCTAAGGAGTTTATTATTGCCAAACTGGGACTTAACGAAGAACAACAAAAAGTATTTGAAGTGTTGCGCAATGAACATTTTACAGAAATGAGGACCTTGCAACACAACATCCGATTAGAGAAAGAAGCCATGCAGGAATTGTTAAAAGATGATGCTCCTGATACTGCACAAACCTTTGCGCACATTTCCAGAATCATGCAACAAGAAGAACGTTTGGAACGCATCACTTTTGAACATTTTAGAAAAGTGAGGGCATTGTGCAACGATGAACAAAAACAGCATTTTGATGTGATTATAGATCAGGTGATGAGGATGATTAAACATGGCCCAAAACCACAAGACCCGAATGAGGCTCCACCAATAAACAAACAACACCAACCATTACCCTAAACAGGTTACCCTAATTTTCACCTCATATCTTACCACAATGAAACTCATTAAAAACATTGCATTAAGCGATACAGGATTCGTATTTAATCCAACAACTGGCGACTCCTTTTCTGTAAACCCTATCGGGCTTAGCATCCTTAAAGATTTTAAGGATAAAAAAACCGAGGAACAGATAAAAAGTCGTTTGCTGGAAGAGTTTCAAACAGATAAAGAAACGATAGAAAAGGATTTGTATGATTTTATGAAGATGATTGAACAACTTCAATTAACAGAACACCATGAGTAAACGCAACATAACAGTAGCAGTTACCGGGCTTAATAATATTGATAGCCCCGGGCCGGGAATACCTGTGATTCGTGGGCTTAAGGACAGTAACCTGTAT
>RDYC01000054.1 GCA_004293295.1 Bacteroidota bacterium | reverse complement strand
GTCATGGCCACAGCCACCACCACTAGGCCAATAATATAGGATAGTTTCACTGCTGTTTTATTTTGTTTATGAACAATATTGCAAATGATTCCCTCTGAGTAAACAACTAAGAGAGCGCAAAATTAAGGTGCAAAACGCTAACTACAAAGAAAAACAACTGAAAAGAGTAAATGCCCTTTTAAGACATCAAAACGGCTCTGTACCGCTTAGGTGAGCCTAGGGCGATAGCTGTACCCCGTACAACTGCGCGCAGAGGATCATCCGCTACGTGTATGGGCAGTTTGGTTTTGAGCGAGAGGCGTTTGTCTAAGCCGCGCAAAAGTGCGCCGCCACCAGTAAGGTAAATGCCTCGCTCATAGATATCTGCAGCCAACTCGGGAGGAGTTACCTCCAACGCTTTGAGAACAGCCTCTTCAATTTTAGAAATAGATTTGTCAATAGCAAAGGCAATTTCGCTGTAAGACACCTTGACAACTTTTGGGATACCTGTCATCAAGTCGCGGCCACGTATCTCGTAATCTTCTGGCGGATTGTCTAACTCTGAGATAGCCGAACCAACGCCTTTTTTAACAGCCTCAGCGGAACGTTCGCCCACAAGCAAGTTGTGCTGGCGGCGCATATATTCCAAAATATCGCGGTTAAAAATATCACCAGCCGTACGAATAGATTGGTCACAAACAATACCCGAAAGTGCAATAACGGCTATTTCAGTAGTACCTCCCCCAATATCTACCACCATACTTCCCATAGGTTGCTCAATATCAATACCTATGCCGAGTGCAGCTGCGATGGGTTCTTTGATCATAAATACTTCCTTTGCGCCTGCTTGCTCTGCCGATTCTTTTACAGCGCGTTTTTCTACCTCTGTAATGCCTGAAGGGATGCAAATGACAATGCGGTGAGACGGGCTAAAAAGCCTGTTGCCCAAGTCAAGCATACCAATAAGCCCTTTAATCATTTGTCGGGCAGCTCCAAAATCTGCAATAACCCCATCGCGCAGGGGGCGTATGGTGCGAATATCTTCATGGGTTTTTTCGTGCATTTGTAGAGCCTTAGTGCCAATCGCAATGACCTTGTTGGTGCGTTTGTTCATGGCGATAATAGAAGGCTCTTCTACTACAATTTTACCCTTATGTATAATGAGCGTATTGGCTGTACCTAGGTCTATGGCAATATCACTCGTAAACCATTCTGTGATGTTCATGTTGTTTTTGCATTTCAGAAATGTTTGTTTCCAAAATGCTCATTATATGTGTGATACCTCATTGAGGTTTGTATGAATACTAAGCAATCCAAAAATTAGAGTGCAAAGCTAATAACTTTTTTGTGCAAATCATGATATATTTTAGCAGAAAATACTTAAAATGTTTAAAACATCAAAAAAACTTTTATACAATTTATCAAAGTGCGCAAGGATTTAACAAGATAAAAAAGTAAATTAAAAAGACTTTTTTTGGAGATAGATTTACACTTTGCTGGAGGATTCAAAGATGTTTGCTACATTTCGCACAAAATATAGATACAACTACCAACACAGATGGGGAAGATTAAAGCGGCAATCACGGGCATACAC
>RDYC01000228.1 GCA_004293295.1 Bacteroidota bacterium | reverse complement strand
ATGTGTTCTCCACCAACCAAACCAGTTCATTAAACACGGACTTAAATGCCAACCCCATTGACATGTCTGTTGGGACTACAACCCTTATTGGCCCATTGGTAAGAAACGGCTCTGGTTCTGGTTTGGTTAATTTTCCCAATAACTTTGATTGCTGGGTGATGGGAACAAAGGCCACTTCCTTTAGTGTATCTTCACATGGATGGTTGGGATTAAACCAAGCTTTAACAAGTGTTAATTTTTGGTTAGGTGGAAGTGGTATCAGGGTGGCACCTCTATTGCTAAATAACTCTCCAAGTTCAAATAGCCCTGCTATGGGAACCAGCCCATCAGGTAAAGTACATTATAAGTTGGTAGGTGCGGCACCAAATCGAACGCTGGTTGTAGAGTACCAAAATATGACCATTAGTTCTGCAGTGGCTTCTTCTACAACCAATGATGCCACCTTTCAGGCACGTGTTTATGAAGCCACAGGAATCATTGAGTTTGTATATGGTAACATTAATGTTTCTGGTGCCACTGCTATTAATGGAAATATTGGGTTTTCAAATACACTCGCTAGTTTCCAAAGTATAAATCCAACTAATCAGACCTCGTCATCACTCACTAACACTAACATTAGCTTGTCTACAGGTGTATTTAGTCCTTTAATAGGTGGTGGAACAGCAACAACATGCAGGGCTTATGTCTTTACTCCAAGTTTTGTATCTCCTAGTGCATTAAGCTTTGCTCCAATTAACTCTACTTCAATTACCCTAAACTGGACAAACCATGCTGTTACGGCAAATCCTGCCATTAACAATGAAATTTATTATAGCATAAATGGCAACGACTGGATATTGGCCGCAACTTTAGCCCCAACCATTTCTACCTATCAACTTACAGGGCTTTTACCTGCAACGAATTACTTGTTTAAGGTAATAGCAATTAGAGAATCACGTTCACCAGCTTTAGCAGGCAATGCTTCAACCTTAATTGCTCCTCTAGTAAAATCAACATCTTCAGGTGGTTCTTGGAAAAACCCAACAACTTGGTTAGGTGGTGTGGTACCAAATGTTGGCGATAGTGTGGTAATAGCAAATGGTGCTTCAGTTACAATTGATACATTTGCACAATGCTATAAGTTACAAGTAGGAGAAGGTGTATCTGGCTCATTAGTGTATGAAACAACAACAGCTCGTTTGTTATCAGTTACGGAATCTTTAATGGTTAGCAGCGGAGCTAGTTTTACAGCAGGTTCTGGAACAAATAATTTTCATATGCTAAATTTAGGTTCTGCTGCAACAGCTTTATCCTCTGGCAATTTAATTAATAATGGCATATTTGATATGCGAACAACTGCAGGAGTTGGTGTTACCTTTTTTGGTGCACAAAATGCTAGCATTTCAGGTTCTGGAACTGTTACAGATTTTTCGCATGTAACTTTAAACAAAGGAAATGCTAGTGCGAATCGTCCTGTTTTAAATATTAATATTCCTTTTACCGTGCAAGGTGCAAACACAATAGGATTAATTGCATCGCACACTGCTGGAACGCTAAAGATAAATGGCAACTTTACACAATCCAATCCGATCTACACAGTCAATAACTATGTTATTCCATTAAATGCTGGTCTCGTATTAAATAACCCGAACTTTACAATTACTTCAACCAACGGCAACCCTATTTGCAATGGCTTGTTACAAATTACCCAAGGCATATTTAATGTTTCACAAACAGCAGCTCAAGAATTGGGGTTCGGCATTGGATCATTGTTTATCGTAGAAGGAGGTGTCGTGAACGCAGCGGCAAGAATTCGTTTGGATAATTCGATGACGTTTAATTTTAGTAATGGTGTAATCAATGTAGCAGTGGTTGGTAATAATCAGCCAAGTCCTTCATTTGGTAATATAAGCCCGGGTAGTTTAATAAACTGGTCCGGAGGAGCACTAAATTTAGTGCAACGATCTTCTGTTACTTCTGGTGACGATTATAACATTGTCTTTGATCCACCACGAGTTGTTGTAACCGGTGGCATCTTAAACGTAGGAACTTCTGCAACAACTAATAATTTTAATTTTCGGATTAGTGGGTTAATTCCAAGCTTAATCATTGATACAAACATTACTAAAAAAACAGCAACCCTTAGTAACACAATTGGTGTTGCTCGTAAACTTGTTGTACCACAAGGAACCAGTTTAATCTTGTTAGCAAACACCTTAAATTTTTGGGGGGACAGTATAATAAATAATGGATTTATTGATGGCAGACATCCAAATAGTCGCATAGTATTCACAGGTTCATTAATTCGGCAAGTTTATGCAGGTGTGGGAATTGATTCAATAAGTACCATTACTAATAACTCTGTGGCAGGCGTATTGTTTAACAAACCTATCATAACATATGGTGTTGTTTTAAGTGGTGCAAGTCAATTTATGAATAGCAGCAATATTGTATTGGGTAATGGATTGAATCAAGCCGTCAGCGTTCAGTTTGGTAGTAATGGAGCTAATGGATTAACTACCTCACTTGGTTTTGACGTAGCACCAACATTTAATATGGGAGCTGGGACATATACGTTGACCTATCTTCGTGAATTAACTCCGAGAATTACCGGAAATGAAATCCCAACAAGTCGTACAATTACTAATTTAAACATTCAAAGTTTCAATAACAATGTAATACTTTCCGGAGGTAATCTTTATATAACAGGCAACTTGAACCTAAGTGCTAAAATCATTTCTTCTGATACTGCTATGTTGCATCTATTAAATACCCAAGCGAATGCTGTTGGTGCTGGTAATGGATTGAGTTATATAGTGGGGGGATTGGTACGAAGATTACCCGCTTCATTATCAGGATCAAGTACATACTTTTTCCCACTTGGTAGTTCTAGATTATGTCAAGCAGGGCTAGTTAATATTAAAACAAATGCAGGTGGAACTGTTGATATTAAGATAAAATATGTCGATAGCTTACCTGGGGGAACCCCAGACGGAAGCACCTTTAATCAATTCAACCCAGGTTATTTTAGCATTGAAATTGTGTCTGGTTCAGCAAACATTGACAGCACCGTAATCACCTTCAGCCAACCGGTGCTTAGAAGACCTGCTAACCGCTTGGTTTATTCAAACACATTGAATGGTACTTACAGTTCTATTTCTAGCAATATCATTGGACCTTATACTTCTAATATGCGAATAGGAGCCAGTTCTATACAGGGTTTTTATTCCGTGGGGGACTTAATAATCCCTATTTCAGGTAATTTTTTAGCAGGTGCTTCTAAAACTGCACCTCACTATACCACAATTACTCAATTTATAAACGACATCTACCAAAAAGAATTGCAAGGCAATGTTACACTTCTCTTAGATACTGATTATATCTCAAGCAACGAAACTTTTCCAATCACGCTTAATCGCTTTTATAGTAACAACCCCAATTGGACCATTACCATTAAGCCAAATGTCGGAGTCAACACCGTTATTTCAGGAACATCTTCAAGCTCCATCATCAACATTTTAGGTGCCCAAAAATACATTATAGATGGGTCTAACAATAACTCTACTTCAAGGAATCTTACCGTTCAAAATCAAAGTACAGCAACAAACACAGCGGCAATATGGATTTCTAGCTACGGAGGAAGTACTGGCTCATCAAACAATATCATCCGAAATTTGAAAATTTCTTGCGGTGCTGATCAAACTGCATCAACGAACAATACGTTTGGCGTAATTTCTTGTGATTATGCAGCAATTTCAATTACAAGCCGAGGTAACAAGAATGACAGTAATCAAATCATTAATAATGAGATAACAAAAGTAAGGTATGGAATTTTTTCTATTGGTGGTATAAACACAACTCCAAACTACGGAAATCGCATCGAAAACAACATCATTGGCCCTTCTTCATTTGGAACTAACCAAATTGGCAAAGCTGGTATTGTTTTAAATGCAGAACAAAACACAATTATTGATAATAACGAAATTCGTTTTATTGGTGGATTATTCAGCCAATTAGCTGCAGGAACTGATCGAGTTGGTATTTCTTTAGCATCTGATGCGATTTGGACACCAACTTCGGTATTGGTTAAACAAGCTCGGGTAACTAGAAATAAAATTCATGATATTGTAGATGAAAAAATATTTTCAGCCATTGGAATTATTGTTGCAGGTATGGATGGAACGAACAATACAGGTAATGTGATTGCCAATAATGATATTTATTCCATAAGTAGTAATGGAACAACTGCCAATTCTAGGCAAACAGCAGGTATAGCTCTTGTAAGTGGTAAACAAGATAGTTTGTTGTTTAACACTGTCAATTTAAATGGATTTATAAATTTTAGTACAATTAGTGGTTCAACATCATCATTTGGTTTAAGTATTGCTTCCTCTTCTGTTACAAACGCAATTATAAGAAACAATCTGGTAACAATGGATGTTAGCTCAAATTTTGTTAGCAGGTTTAATGCAGCAATAAACATCCCAACAAGTTACGTTTGGGGTACGGGTATGTGTAATAATAATCTGTTATTTGCGCCAAGCAACAATCCACAAACGCGTATAGGTTGTGTAGGGGGTAGCAATGGAACGTTTTATCAAACATTAAGTAATTGGCAAACTGCAACTGGGCAAGATATTATGTCAATCTCCCAAAACCCCCTTTTAAACAGTGCTTTTGTTTCTATCCCATATTTAAATTCTCCTGCGGTTGGTGCCGGCTTTGCTATTGCAGGACATAACATAGATTTATTGGATTCGGCAAGAAGCAATCCACCAACAATAGGAGCTTACGAAAAATCCGCAGACCGCAGACCTCCTAGTATTTCTTTTTCGAATTTAACCAACGACACCTCACTTACTGCAAGAAACGCAACTTCTTTTGCAATAATTACAGACTCTAATGGCATAAACAATATACCTGGTTTAAAACCCCGAATTTATTTTAAGAAAATACAGGATGCAAATGCATTTGGAGCTAATAATAACAGTGCTAATGGGTGGAAATGGGTGGAGGCCAACAATTCAACATCACCATACGGCTTTAACATCAATTATAACTTATTATTTACAACTGCGAGCTTAAATGATACCATCCAATATTTTGTGGTTGCCCAGGACAATTCCCCATGGGCCAACATTTCGAGTTTTCCAGCCGTTGGATTTCAAGCCACCTCGCTAAGCAATATTATCAGTGCCCCAACCACATTACTCACCTATAAAATTGTACTTCCTGCCTTGGCAGGAAACTATTTTATTGGGGCTGGTCAACCTTTTCTAACCATTGTTAGTGCAACGTTATCAGCTCACGAAAGTGGTGTGGTTGCACCAGTTACATTTATTTTAACTGATTCACTTTATAATACATCTACTGGAGAGCAATTCCCAATTGAAGTGAGGACAATTCCAGGAGCATCTGCTATCAATCAGGTTACCTTAAGGCCAAATAATGGTATAAGGGCAATAATTAGAGACTCCATAAATAATCCGCTATTCAATTTAAATGGAGTAAATCACTTTAACATTGATGGAAGACAAACAAGTTCGGGGCTAGCTAAGCAGTTAACGGTATCTAATACCCATGTTGGCGCTAATGCTGGGGCTGTTCGTTTTATCAATGATGCTTCAAATAATAAGCTAGAATCTGCTATTTTCTTAGGAGCAAACGCCCCAACAAATGGCAATGCCGGTGTAGTTGTATTTGGTACAGGGTTAGTAACCGGAAATGATAAAAACAACGTGAACAATTGTGAGATAGGAAATGCCTCTACCACCAATCGCCCAAGTACGCTGATTTACTCCGCTGGTTCAACTGATTTGTTAACCAAGTTTAATGATAGCAATAATGTTACCAATTGTTTCTTGTACAACTATAGCAACCCTACCAACGAATTTAACGCCTTTAAAATTGTAAATGGGAACAATACTTGGACTATTAGTGAAAACCACGTTTACCAAACAACGTCAATTATTACCAGTGCCTTACACTTTGTGTTTAACCTAGAAAATGGAGGAAACAGAAATGCATTAAACAATATTCGCATCGTTAGAAACTATATTGGAGGTAGTGCACCATTCTGCGGTGGTGCACCTTGGACATTATCTACTTCCGCTGGTAGACTATCCTCTAGTTTTAATTTAGGTAATCTTGGAACAAGTCTGTTTAAAAGAAACAAAATCTGTAATTTCTTCTATAATTCTACTTCTTCTTCAACCACTTCGTGGCAAGTAGCTAATTTTATTGGAGGTAAATTAAACATTGATAGTAATAGTATAGGCAGTACAACTGGAAGAGACTCTATTATAATATCTGGAGGTAGTAACTCTAGGGCGAATATAATTTCATTAAATACCGAAGAACCTGGTGAATATAGTATAAGTGGTAATGATTTCGGAGCAATAGTAGTTAGATCTAGTTCACCTGGTGGTGCTAGCAGCCTTTCACTTATCAACACTGGAAGTACTGGTTCATTAAGCGTAAAATACAATATTGGGGGGAACCTTTTTGGAAACACGCTTGATAGCAATATTTTGAATAATACCAGTGGTTCCTTTCTTTATGGCATACAATGCAGTACTGCATCTGTAATAAATATTAGAAATAACATATTTAGAAATTTTGTATATACTAACACAATAGGCACTCCTTTTGTTGCTGCCATAACAACTTCAGGAACTGGCATTGATACTATTTCTGATAACCATATTTTTGATATGAGAAGTAATGTAGGAAACATTATTGGAATCGAAATATCAAAACCTAGCACTGCTATCAATAATTACATTTTTAGAAACCGAATATTTGGACTCACTTCACGAACAGTATCTGGCATTTTAATAACTAGTTTAAGTAGCAGTTCATTAGAAAATAACCTTATTTATGGTTTAGCCGTAACGGGTTCATTTGGAAGTTTAAGTGGCATCCGCGTTAATGACTGGACAGGAACAGGAACACGCACTCGAATAATTAACAATATGATTAGCCTTGGTCATCGAACTAATGGTTCAAATATAAACAGTAATATACCTATTGTAGGAATTGGTGTTTTTAATGGCACTGTATCTGCTTTTAATAACAGCGTTTACATCGGTGGTCATTCAGTAGTACCTGGTTTTGAAAACACATTTGCATTTTCAAGAAATGTATCCATCGGTGTTGATTCCATTCTCAATAATATCTTTATGAATGTGCGTTCAAATCTTACTGCCAGTGGAGGAAAAAATTATGCCCTTTTTATGGGCAGTAAATACAGCCTCGTTTCTGACTATAATTTATATTATGTTGATACTAGCAATTTCGGTAATATTTTAGCAAGATATGAAATCAACACCGACTATTCAACATTAACCTCTTTTAAAAGTGCTATTTTAACAGACCATTACTCAATTTCATCTAATCCGAATTTTATAGCCCCAAATGCATCTTCTACTTTTTCAGGTCTTCATATCAATCCTAGCACACCTACACCTATCGAAAGTGCTGGAACTACAGTTGTTGGGGTCATAACAGACTTTGACAACCAAAATAGAGCTGGTTTAACTCCTGAAGATATAGGAGCGGATGCAGGAAACTTTGCTGTATTAGATTTATCATCTCCACGAATTAGTTATAATAACTTTATAAGAGATACTGTTTCTAACCAAAGAATACTTAATGGTCAAGTAATCGTCACAGATATTTCCGGAATTCATGCTGGGATATTTAAACCTCGTATTTACTACAAGAAAAAGACAAACGCTAATATATTTTCAGGAAATACATCCTCTAATAATGGGTGGAAATTTGTGGAGGCATCGAATAATACCAGCCCATTTAATTTTATTATTGATTATACAATTCTAACGGGTGGTGGTGTAGTAGTTGGAGACACCATCCAATATTTTGTCATAGCTCAAGACTCCTTGGGTTATCTTGCAGCAGCTCCTTTTGCCGGACTATCTGCTACTTCTGTTATAACAATTATTACGGCACCAACTTCTCCAAACTTCTTTGCGATAATAGGCAGCCCGTTAAGAGGAACGTATTTAGTTGGACCAACTCAATCTGCGCCCAATTTCACTTCATTAACACAAGCTGTTAATGAGATTAACTTACGCGGTGCTGGGGCTAGTGTAATTTTTGAGTTGACAAGCACTCTTTATACCTCTCCTTCAGAGTCTTTTCCAATTGTTATAAAGGAAATTCCACAATCAAGTGCCCTAAATTCACTCACCATTAAACCCAGCATTGGAGTTAATTCTCATATCAGAACCAGTTCTAGTAGTCCTGCAATAATTCTAGATGGAGCAGACTATATCACAATTGATGGCTCAAACAATGGAAGCACCTCAAGAAATTTACGGTTCTCCACTTCTTCCAGTGTTCTTCCCGCTATGATATGGGGACGAACAACCAGTAGCAACAATCCAACAACATTTAATACCATAAAAAACGCTACTATTATCGGAACCGATGCTGGTATTGGCATAGGGTTTGGTTCAACCCATATTGGCATACCTAGCTTTGGAATTGGTAATAATAACAATACTATAACCAACTGTGATCTTCGCAATGTATCTACTGGAATTTATTTAAGTGGTTCTTCCGTAGCCGTAAAAGACCAAAACAATATTATTTCATTTAATATTTTAAACAATTCATTCCCGAATAATGTCGGCCAAATGGGGATTGTTACTGCTTTCCAAAATAATTTGTTGGTAGAAAATAACAGAATAGGAAATTTTAACAATGATAATAGTCCCATAATAGGCATTGCTTTGGGATATAATATGGGAGGCCCTTCTAGGGAAGTAACCAACGCTATTATTCGAAATAATATTATCGGCCCTATAGCCAATTCTACTATTACAGGTAGTTCGATTGCATATGGTATTTTACTCACAACAGCAAATTCAGGGATTAATTCTATACATAACAATCTTATTTCTGATAACAGATCAAGTTTTTCATTGACTAATGGTTTAACAGGTATTTACCTAGGAGGGGGAGAAGGATCTACTACACGAGTTTTACATAATACTATCACCTTATCAGGAACTTTGAGTAATACAACAACCAACCACTATGCCGTTTGGATTGATACAGAAAATCCATTAGTAGACATGCGAAACAATATCGTAACAAATACATTAATAACATCAGGAACAGGCAAAAACTTCGCTATTGGATTAGCTTCCACAACATTTAGTAATATGCAAGCTGATTATAATAACTATTTTGTCTCTGGATCTTTGGGGAAATTGGCTATTTCTGGAGGTATTGGTGTGGGCAGCACAGAATATGCAACCTTGAATGCATTTAGAGCCGCCATAGGCAAAGATTCCAACTCGGTAAGCAAGGCCGTTACATTTGTTTCTACAACAGATGCCCACCTTGCAGGTGCATCTATTGGTGATACCAGCTTGCGTTGCTTGCTAATACCGGGTATTACCAGAGACATTGACAATGAACTACGGAACACTACATTTACCTATATGGGTGCCGATGAAATTGTAAGTAATCCATTGCCTGTAAAATTAATTTCGTTCAATGCCCAAGCTATTTCAACTGACGCACGGGTTACTTGGACTACCGCTGCTGAGGTAAACAACAAAGGGTTTGAGTTGGAACGTTCATTTGACGGAAAAACGTTTGAGTTTGCACAATTTATTGATGGGGCAGGCAACAGCAATAAAATAAGTAGCTACCAATATATTGATGCGGGTATTTTAACAAAAACGCCTGTTATTTACTATCGCTTAAAACAAGTTGACTTTAATAGCCGCTTTGAATATAGCAAAACTGTAATGGTAAGCAAACCAAAAACATCTTCAAACGAAGTGGTGGTTTATCCAAATCCAACCTCGGGCATTATCTCTTTGCTCATAAATACTGATGTGGAAGAGCATTATGAAGTTACCATCACCGACATGAATGGAAAGGTTGTTTACAACCAGCAACTATTGGCTCAACAAGGCAACAACCAAATTACTTTACAAAAGTCAGAAGAGTTAATTTCAGGTATCTATTTTGTTCGGGTAACAGGCCAACAACAAACCCAAGTAATTAAACTGGTGAAAACGAATTAGCCGTTTTTATGTTAATGGGGGTGTTAAACATTTTAAGTAATGTTAACACCTCCATTAATAATTATGGTTTTAAACAGACCTACTTAAACTCCGAAGTAAAGTGGAATTGAATTTTGGGGAAAGTGTCTTGGGTCATTTTAAGGCCCCAGGTGCTTTCTGCAAAAAATACGGGGCGGCCTTCTTTGTCGGCTGCTATATTGTACCGTTTGATGGTGTTAAAACGTTCTAGTTCAACCTTGTCATCGCAGGTAAACCAACATGCCTTTTGGTAGCTTAACGGGCTAAACTGACAAGAAGCACCATACTCGTGTAATAACCTGAATTGGATTACATCAAACTGTAACTCTCCAACGGTACCAATAATTCTGATATTGCCAGGCTGTTGGGTAAACAATTGCGCAACACCTTCATCCGTTAATTGCAACACCCCTTTTTCCAATTGTTTGGTTTTAAGCGGGTCTCTATTTTCCAATACCTTAAATATCTCAGGCGAAAAACTTGGGATGCCTTTAAAAATCATGGTTTCGCCCTCAGTAAGGGTATCTCCTATTTTAAAATTGCCATTATCATACAAACCTACCACATCACCGGGATAAGCTTCATCAATCACACTTTTGTCGTTGGCCATAAAACTGGTGGGGTTGCTAAAGCGCAACTTTTTATTCAAGCGAGTATGCTGGTAAAATTTATTGCGCTCAAACTTGCCTGAAACAATGCGGCAGAATGCAATTCGGTCCCTGTGGTTCGGATCTAAGTTGGCATGGATTTTAAAAATAAATCCGGTAAAATTTTTCTCGTCAGGTTTTACTTCACGCTCTTCCGTAAATCGTCCGCGAGGTTCAGGCGCAATTTGCACAAAGGTGTCCAATAACTCTTGCACCCCAAAGTTGTTAATGGCACTGCCAAAAAATACCGGTGCCAAATATCCTTCCAAATAAAGTTCGCTGCTGAATGGCTCATAAACCCCCTCAATCAATTCCACATCTTCACGCAATTTAGCCGCGGGTTTCTCGCCTATAATGGCATCCAACTCTTCACTATTTAAATCGCTGATTTCAATTACATCTTTTGCAATTTTACTCCTGTCGGGTTGAAAG
>RDYC01000053.1 GCA_004293295.1 Bacteroidota bacterium | reverse complement strand
ATATTGTAAATGAAGTGAACGCTGGTAAAGCGTTAAAAAATAAACAATGGGTCAATTTAGCCAAGCTAAAATTGAAGTCAATAGCGGCCAAAGGCGCAATGGCCATGAGTCGTTAAAGCAAAGAAGGCGGCCTGCATAGCAGGCCGCCTTCTTTGTTATTAGCAAGTTATACTCAAATTATTTTAAGGTACGTTTTACCTCAACAATTTCGTAAGCCTCTACAAAATCACCTACGCGGATATCGTTAAAGTTATTGATATTTAATCCGCACTCATAACCATAAGCCACTTCCTTCACATCATCTTTAAAGCGTTTTAATGAAGCCAGTTCACCTGTGTAAACCACCACACCATCTCGTATAATACGTATCTTAGAGTTTCTGTAAATTTTACCTTCCGTTACGTAGCAACCAGCAATGGTTCCCACCTTGGTAATTTTAAACACTTCACGTATTTCAACATTACCTGTAATTTTCTCCTCTTCTTTAGGAGCCAACATGCCTTCCATCGCATCTTTAATCTGCGCAATGGCATCATAAATAATGCTATACAAACGAATGTCAATAGCCTCAGTTTCGGCCAATTTACGCGCTTGTGGCGAAGGTCTAACCTGGAATCCGATTACAATCGCTCAGATGCCGAAGCAAGCAATACATCACTTTCCGAAATCTGACCTACACCTTTGTAAATTACACTCACCTGAACTTCTTCAGTAGAAAGTTTAATCAATGAATCGCTTAATGCTTCTACCGAACCATCCACGTCACCTTTAACAATTACTTTCAGTTCCTTGAAGTTACCAATAGCCAAACGTCTTCCAATCTCATCAAGGGTAATGTGTTTTTGGGTACGTATGCCTTGTTCACGCTGTAACTGGCTACGTTTGTTCGAAATTTCTTTGGCTTCCTGCTCACTTTTAGCTACAATAAATTTATCACCCGCCTGAGGAGCACCATCAAAGCCTAATAATACAACGGGAGTTGATGGACCAGCCAATGCCATTTTTTTACCACGTTCATCAAACATGGCTTTTACTTTACCACTATGAGTACCTGCTAAAATAGGGTCGCCCACCCTTAACGTACCTGATTGTACCATGATGGTTGTGGTAATACCACGTCCTTTATCTAAGGTTGATTCTATTACACTTCCAACAGCACGTTTATCTGGGTTGGCTTTTAGGTTTAATATTTCTGCTTCTAGCAATACTTTTTCAAGTAATGCATCAATGTTCAAACCTTTTTTGGCTGATATTTCTTGGCATTGGTATTTACCGCCCCATTCTTCAACCAGCACATCCATTGCCGCCAACTGCTCACGTATTCTATCGGTATTGGCACCTTCACGGTCAATTTTATTTAGTGCAAAAACAATAGGTACACCTGCCGCTTGAGCATGGCTAATGGCCTCTTTGGTTTGAGGCATTACACTATCATCTGCTGCAATCACAATAATTACAATATCTGTAATTTTAGCACCACGAGCACGCATGGCTGTAAAAGCCTCGTGACCCGGAGTATCAAGGAATGTAACGTGTTTGCCATTGGCAAGTGTTACTTCATAAGCACCAATGTGTTGG
>RDYC01000227.1 GCA_004293295.1 Bacteroidota bacterium | reverse complement strand
AAACCAACGGAACTTTCCAATTTGAAAGTGCAGGCATGCAAAAGTACCTCAAAGATTTAAAACCGGATAGGTTTGAAGATTTGATTGCCATGAATGCGCTATACAGGCCGGGCCCCTTGGCCTATATTCCCAACTTTATCAACCGTAAACACGGCAAAGAAGAAGTGGTGTACGACCTGGCCGATATGGAAGAACACCTGAATGATACCTACGGAATTACGGTATACCAGGAGCAAGTGATGTTGCTTTCCCAAAAGCTGGCCAATTTTACCAAAGGTGATGCAGATGTGTTAAGGAAAGCCATGGGTAAAAAGGACCGCAAAACCTTGGATAAGCTTAAGCCACAGTTTATTGAAAATGCTTCTCAAAAAGGCCATGACCCCAAAGTGTTGGAAAAAATCTGGACCGATTGGGAAGCCTTTGCCTCATACGCTTTCAACAAATCACACTCCACTTGTTATGCTTTTGTGGCTTTTCAAACCGGATACCTTAAGGCACATTACCCGGGCGAATACATGAGTGCGTTGCTTACCAACAACCAAAGCAATATTGATAAGGTAACCTTTTTTATGGAGGAGTGCAAGCGCATGGGCATCAACGTACTTGGGCCTGATGTAAACGAGTCGCAAGTGAATTTTGCCGTAAACAAAAAAGGCGAGATACGTTTTGGGCTTGGTGCCATAAAAGGCGTAGGCGAAAATGCCGTGCATGAACTGATAGCCGAAAGGGATAAAAACGGCCCCTTTGCCAATATTTTTGATTTAACCAAACGGGTCAACCTGCGCTCCATTAATAAAAAAACCTTAGAAGGACTTGCTTTTGCCGGAGCTTTTGATGGTTTCTACAATGTACACCGCGCACAATACTTTCATCCCGAAGGAGGAGATGAACCCAATTTGTTGGAAAAAGCCATTCGTTTTGCCAACAATGCCTCAGCCAACGAAAGCGCCAACCAACAATCGTTGTTTGGTGGAACAACCATGGTAACCTTAGCCGAGCCAACTATTCCACCTTGTGAGCCTTGGGGGTTGATGGAAAAGTTACGCAGAGAAAAAGATGTGGTGGGCATGTACCTCAGCGGGCATCCTTTAGATGATTACAAAATAGAATTCAGAAATTTTGTCAGTACTGATATTGCCAATATTGAAGATAAAAAACTAGTGGAGCAAAGCATTGCAGGAGTAGTGGTGGATTGTTACGAAAAAGTGAGCCAGAAAAACAACAAACCCTACGGAGGTTTTACCATTGAAGATTATAGCGGCAACGTAAAAATTATGATGTGGAGCGAGGAGTACCTTAAATACAAACACCTGATTTCAGTAGGGCAAATGTTGTACATCAAAGGCATGATGAAACCCCGTTTTAACAGCGATGACCAATTTGAGTTTAAAGTGAATAACATGATGCTGTTGGCTGATGTGCGCGAAAAAATGTTAAACTCCGTGCTCATTAACATCAAAACCGATCGCATACAACCCCCATTTTTGCAGGAGCTTTACCAATTGCTTGACGCCAGTAAAGGCAATGCGCTGGTTAAACTAAACCTGATTGATGAGCAACAAAAATTGGTGGTGAACACCGTTGCCAGAAGGTTTAAAATTAATTTTGACAACGATACCATGCTTAAACTGGAGCAATTGGAGTTGGATTACCGCATAAATGTTTAAGCAAGGTGGTGTATCGCAGATAATTAAAAATTATGTTGAACATAACTGCCAAAGCAGCATAAACACTTTTTGGAATTATTATTGAATATTGCATAGCTAAATAAATAAACTAAACATAAAATTATGGCATTAGAAATAACAGATGGCAACTTTGATGAGTTGGTATTAAAAAGTGACAAACCGGTATTGGTTGATTTTTGGGCTGAATGGTGTGGCCCATGCCGCATGGTAGGTCCGGTAGTTGATGAAATTGCAAACGAATTTGGCGCAACAGCCGTTGTAGGCAAAGTAAACGTTGACCACAACCCCGTAATTGCATCCCAGTATGGCATTATGAGTATTCCGGCCTTGTTGTTTTTTAAAGATGGCAAGTTGGTTGATAAACAAGTTGGCGCAGTGCCAAAACACGTATTGGTAAGCAAACTAAACAGCCAAATGGCATAATTTGGTTTTCATAAAATAAGGCAACTAAAAGGCCGAGGTATACCCTCGGCCTTTTTTGGTGTAAATAAATGCACACCAATGCAAAACATAGAGCATTCGCACGGGTGCCCCTTGCACAATAGGTATTGCCAACAGCGCACTGGCGGGTTCACCACACATCCGTTACATCCCACAAAAAGACATTCCACCGTAAAAAAGAGTATTTACCCCATAAAAAAAGAGGGTTTTCCCTATTGTTTTAACAAATGGATTGAGGTAGGTTTGAGGTAAAGAATGTTAATCATATTTACGTAATGAGCTTTCAGCATCACAATAAAACCAAATCACCCGGGCGGCAGCATGTATCGGGTGGAGTATTTTTTACGTATTTTAACACACTGAAATTTTATACCGTTTAATGGCAAACCAACACCCGGAACAAATAGCAAGAGATCATATTGACAAGCAGTTGGCGGCTTGCGGCTGGGTTATTCAAGGTATTAAACAAATAAATCTGAGTGCCGGAGTTGGCGTTGCCGTTAAAGAATATTTAACAGACGTTGGCCCTGCTGACTATGTGCTGTTTGTTGAGGGCAAACCTTGTGGCGTAATTGAAGCTAAACGCGAAGAAGAAGGGCACAGAATAACTGTTCACGAAGAGCAAGGAGAGGATTATGCAAAAGCAAAACTTAAACACCTTAAAAATGAACCTTTGCCTTTTGTGTATATCAGCACAGGCGAAGTAACTCGGTTTACAGACTTTACCGACCCCAAGCCAAGAGCAAGAGAAGTTTTCAGCTTTCACAGACCTGAAACATTAAAGAATTGGCTAAAAGAAGAAAAATCACTTCGGGCAAGATTATTGGATTTACCTGCTTTGCAAACGGATGGGTTGAGGGATTGTCAGATTAGTGCCATCACTAAACTGGAAACATCATTCAAAGAAAACCGATCAAGGGCTTTGGTTCAAATGGCAACGGGTTCAGGTAAAACGTTTACGGCCATTACCGCTGTTTATCGCTTGTTGAAATATGCCAAAGCAAAACGGGTGTTGTTTTTGGTTGATACCAAGAACCTTGGCGAACAAGCCGAGCAGGAATTTATGTCATTCGTGCCGAATGATGACAATAGAAAGTTTACGGAATTATACAACGTACAACGACTAAAGTCGAGTTACATCGCAACCGATAGCCAAGTTTGCATCAGCACCATACAGCGGTTGTATGCCATTTTAAAAGGAACTGAATTGGAAGAAAGTGCCGAAGAAATCAACCCGAACGAATCTCGATGGCTTTCGGGGCAACCCAAAGAAATTCCACCCATAGCATATGATGGCAAAATGCCCATTGAGTTTTTTGATTTTATAGTGATTGACGAATGCCACCGAAGCATTTACAATTTATGGAAACAAGTACTTGAATATTATGATGCTTTTGAAGTGGGTTTAACGGCCACACCCGACAAAAGAACCATCGGCTATTTCGACCAGAATTTGGTAAGCGAATACTCGCACGAATTGGCGGTTGCTGATGGCGTAAATGTAGGCTATGAAGTGTTTATTATAGATACCAAAGTAACCAAACAAGGTGCCACGCTTTGGAAAGGTGAATATATTGAACACCGCGAACGTTTGAGCCGAAGAAAACGATTGGAATTGCAGGATGAAGACGAAGCATATTCAAGACTGCAATTGGATAAGGACGTGGTAAACCCCAATCAGATCAGAACCATTATTCGCACCTTTAAGGAATATTTGCCAACCATTTTTAAAGACCGTTACGATGAAAACGGCAATTTTGAAGTGCCCAAAACATTGATTTTCGCCAAAACCGACAGCCACGCAAACGATATTATTGATATGGTGCGAGAAGAATTTGCCGAAGAAAACAAATTCTGTAAGAAAATAACCTACAACAGCGAAGATCCAAAAAGCACCTTGGCCCAATTCCGAAACGACTATCATCCACGCATTGCAGTAACGGTTGATATGATTGCAACGGGTACAGATGTAAAACCATTGGAGTGTTTGCTTTTTATGCGTGACGTAAAAAGTAAAAACTACTTTGAACAAATGAAAGGCAGAGGTACACGAACGATTGATTTAGATAGTTTGCGAAAAGTAACCCCTACTGCAAAGTTTACCAAAGATCATTTTGTAATTGTGGATGCCATAGGTGTAACCAAAAGTTTAAAAACCGATAGCCGACCATTGGAGAAAAAACCGGGCGTGCCACTAAAAGACTTACTACAGGCTATAGCCGTTGGTGCAAGAGATGAAGAATTATTTACTTCCTTAGCCAACCGATTAACCCGATTAGACAAACAGGTTACTGAAAAAGAGCGAAAACAATTTGCAGAAAAAGCCAACGGGAAAACCATTTCGCAAGTGGTTAAAGAATTGTTGAATGCGTTTAATCCTGATGTTTTAGAAGAAATTGAAACCAAGGTAAGAACTAGCATGGCCGGTGCTGCACCTTTGGAAATTGAGGCAGAAATTAAAACCCAAGTAGAAAAACTACAAAACGAAGCCGCTAAAGTATTTACCGGAGAGCTTAACAAATACATTGAAAATGTGCGCAAAGCTCACGAGCAAAAAATTGATTTGGCAAATCCTGATGAAGTGATTCATGTAGGCTGGGAAAAAGACCATGTTTCGAAAAGCTCAGCACGGGTGCAAGAATTTAGGGAGTGGATGGAACAACACAAAAACGAATTGATGGCGTTGCAAATTTTTTATAACCAGCCTTACCGCAGACGGGAATTAACCTATCGAATGATTAAAGAAGTTTACGATTTGTTGGCACAAGATAAACCTGCAATTAAACTTTCGTTGTTGTGGGATGCATATGTAAATGTGGAAGATGCCGAAATGGAAGGAAAAATGGTGCACCGTTTGCCACGTAGTGAAAAGCCTAAACAAGATTTAACCTTACTGATTTCTATTATCAGAAAAGAACTGGAAATAGATGCTTGGTTAAACGGGTATGACAACACGGTTGACCGCAATTTTCAGGAATGGATATTTAAGAAAAATGCAGGACAACACAACCGTTTTAACGAAGAACAAATGCAATGGCTAAGGATGATTAAAGATTATGTAGCAAATAGTTTTCACATAGATAAAGAAGACTTTGACTTAAACCCGTTTAACGCACACGGTGGTTTGGGTAAGTTCTATTCGTTGTTCAAAAATGAGTATGAACAAATATTAGAAGAACTAAATGAAGCATTGGCAGCGTAATAGAAAAAGATGGTGTTGAACAATTACACAGATATACCTACCATTATAAGGCTAGTACCTTATAATGGGTAATTATTAGGTTAAAACCTTATATTGCAGGTGTAAATAAACAACAATGAAAGCCGTAATAACAGGAGATATTATACAATCAACTAAACTAAGTATTGCTGATAAAAAAAGGCTAATAGATAGTATAGATATTACTTTAAAACAATGGCAAAAAGATTATGGGCTACAATATGAGTTATTTAGAGGCGATAGCTTTCAATGTTTAGTGCATAACAAAGCACATGCATTAAGGGTAACCATAATGATTAAAACATTTATTAAAAGCTTAAACCCCAGTGAGCCGGGCGAAATGCGCAGGGTAAGTGGTAAAAATACAAGTATGTTATTTCCTATATGGAAATTTGATGCACGTATGGCAATTGGCATAGGTAACATAGATACAGTAAGGCCAACCCTGGGTAAATCAAATGGAGATGCTTTTGTATTATCGGGTAGAACACTTGATGAACTTAAAGATAAAAAACAATCAATTGGTATTGCAACTACAGATACCTATCAAAATGAGCTGCAAACAGAAATTATTTTACTTGACTATATTGTTTCTCGTATGACTGCATTACAAAGCGAAGTGGTGTGCTGGAAACTATTGGGATATACAGAAACAGATATTGCCAACGCATTAAACATTAACCAATCTGCTGTAAACCAACGCTCCAATGCTGCGGGCTGGAATGCTATCAATACCATGATACAACGATTTGAAACAATTTATGCCAATAGATAATACCACCTTTTTTACATACGAGCAAGCTAACCTGCTTATTAGGTTAATGATGGCGCATGTGCTGGCTGATTTTGTGTTTCAATCCAAACACATGGTGGACAATAAAAATTGGTTCAGTAAACCTATGCTGCAACATATTGGTATTGTAGCGGCTGCTACAGTTGTGTTCACCTTCTCGTGGCAACTTACATTAGCTGTAACAAGCATACATTGGGTAATTGATGGGTGTAAATGTTCCTTAAAAAGGAAATACCCTGAACGCGAATCGGCTTTGTTTTTTGCCGACCAATTTGCCCATATTTTGAGTATAATCGTTATTTGGGGTATGCACCAAGGGGTTATGCGTGCAATAACACAAACATTGATATTGCCATTTAGCACCTATAACATGAGTTTGGTGCTGTTGGGTTATGCATTGGTGATTTGGCCTATGGGCTATGCCATGCAATTTGCCTTAAAAGGAATTGCAAGAACCACAAATGCCACCAACGATGAAAACCTGGAACACGGTGGTAAACTTATCGGGTTGTTTGAACGCATCATTATTTTAACATTGGTATTATTGGGCGAGTACAGTGCCATTGGTTTTTTAATAACCGGTAAAAGTATTATCCGTTTTGCAACCCAAGGCGAAAACCTACGCAGCGAGTATGTATTGGTAGGCACCATGATGAGTTATGCCTTGGCTATTTTGGTTGGGGTGATGATAAACTTATTAATGGTTATTTCATAATGGAAGAAAATGGATATAAAAGCTATTTAAATAGGATATTTTTAGGCAATTACCTATTTAAGGATTGCCTATTCAAGGTATTATGTGGAATGGACACAATGTGGCAATTGTTTGGCGACAAGACAGAAGAAATTATTAATGAAGCATTGGCAGCATAATGAGTGAGTTAAAAGATATACCGAAGCATTGGGAAATTAAAAAGTTGGGGGAGGTATGCTTAAAAGTTGATACAGTAAAACGAAAAGATAAAAATCCCGAAGAAGAATTTCTGTATTTGGATATTGGAGGTATTGATAACAGCACAAACAAAATTCTCTCTTATAAAAATTACCAATGGAAAGATGCTCCATCAAGAGCACAGCAAATTGTTTACATTGATGATGTTCTTTTTTCAACGGTCAGGACCTACATGAAAAATATTGCAATTGTTGAGAAGAAAGTGTTTGATGGGCAAATTGCATCTTCAGGTTTTGCAGTTATAAGAGGCAATATGAAAATTGCAAATGCAAAATTTATTTTCTACTATTCATTATCACAAAAATTTCTTCAACCCCTTAATGAGTTACAAACTGGAAGCTCTTATCCTGCGGTTCGTGACAAAGATGTTTTCTCTCAACCTTTTCCACTCCCCCCCCTCTCCGAACAACAAGCCATCGTAGCCAAAATAGAAGAGCTATTGAGCGAATTGGAAAACGGCAAACAACAACTGCTTACCGCACAACAACAATTAAAAGTGTACAGGCAAAGTTTGTTGAAATGGGCTTTTGAAGGAAAATTAACCAAGGTTAAAGGAGAGTGGAGAAAGATAAAACTAGGTGAAGTTGCAAATGCTGTTGACCCTCAACCAAGCCATAGAACTCCTCCTATAGTTCCGAATGGAATTCCATATGTGAGTATTAAAGATTTTGATTCAGAACTAGATAAGATTGATTTAGAAGGTGCAAGAAAGGTGTCTCCTGATGTACTGAAAGAACACTTAAATCGATATACACTTCAACTAGGTGACTTTGTAATAGGCAAGATTGGAACAATTGGAAAACCTGTAAGGATTGTATTACCACAAAATTATAGCCTCTCAGCAAATATCGTTCTTATCCAACCACGTAAAATTAATCCAACATATCTTTATTACTTTTTTCAATCTAATCAAATTGAAAAGGCTTTTAAAGCAGGTACTAATTCAACTACACAGGCTGCTTTTGGCATTCAAAAAGTTCGTGAATTAGTAATTGATTTACCCAATGAAGATGAGCAAAACCTAATAGTTTCCGAACTCGAAAGCAAACTCACGGTTTGTGATAAAATAGAAGAAACCATTAGCCAAAGTTTGCAACAGGCAGAAACGTTGAAGCAAAGTATTTTAAAAAAGGCGTTTGAGGGGAGGTTGGTGTAAATTGGTAGGCACAGGCAGTACCCTGTCCGATAATGAAAATAGAAGTATAATTGAATAAAAACAATGTTACACAACCGCAAACCAAACAGGATGAAAGGATACGATTATTCGCAGGATAATTTGTATTTTGTTACATCATGTGTACAAGATAGGGTGTGTTGTTTCGGGGGCATTAGGGCTGGGAAAATGGTGTTCAATGAATATGGAAAAATTGCCGAACAGCAATGGTATTGGTTGGGGGAACAATATCCATACCTTGTATTGCACGAATTTGTGGTAATGCCAAATCATATTCACGGAATCATTGAAATTAAACGTGCAAACGTAGGGGTCGGTCGTGATGTTGTATGGGCCGGTCGTGATGTTGTAGGGGCCGGTCGTGACCGGCCCCTACAACACGATTCATCCGTGTCAATAAAAATAAAATCATTATCCGAATTGATGGGTGCATATAAAACAACATCATCAAAAAAAATACATTTATTGGGATACGATGCGTTTAAATGGCAACGTTCGTTTCACGACCATATTATTCGTGATGAAAAATCATACGAAACAATTTCATATTATATTTCAAACAATCCCCAACAATGGGAACAAGATAAATTTAACAAAACATGAGCAACAACACATCAAGTATAGTCAGCAAGGTATGGAGTTTCTGTAATCCCCTGCGTGATGTAGGTGTAGGATATGGCGATTATTTGGAGCAACTCACCTATTTGCTTTTTTTAAAAATGGCTGATGAATACAGCAAGCCACTACACAACAGAAAACTACCCATACCAAAGGAATACAACTGGGAAAGTTTAACCCAAAAAAAAGGTGCAGAACTGGAATTGCATTATGCCACTTTGCTACGTGAGTTAAGCACCGCCAAAGGTATTTTGGGGCAAATTTTCACCAAAAGCCAAAACAAAATTCAAGACCCTGCCATGCTCGCCAAAATCATTGATATGATTGATAGCGAAGAATGGTTGGTGATGGGTGCAGATGTGAAAGGGGATATTTACGAAAAGCTGTTAGAGCAAAATGCACAAGACGTAAAAAGCGGTGCAGGGCAATACTTTACTCCGAGACCTTTAATTCGTGCAATGGTAGAATGTGTCCAACCAAAACCCATGAAAACCATTGCCGACCCAAGTTGCGGCACGGGTGGTTTCTTTTTGGCAGCTTACGATTTTATTGTAGAAAACAACAAACTGGACAAGGAGCAAAACAAGTTTTTGAAAATGCAAACCTTTTTTGGGAATGAAATTGTTGCAGGCACAAGGCGTTTGGCGTTGATGAATTTATTTTTGCACAACATTGGCGATATGGAGAGCGATAATTTTATTTCCCCTGCCGATGCGTTGATTGCTGCTTCGCCAACAACCTACGATTATGTGTTGGCCAATCCACCATTTGGTAAAAAGAGTTCACAAACTTTTACCAATAACGAAGGCGAACAAGAGAAGGACGATTTAACCTATAACCGTCAAGACTTTTGGGCAACCACCAGCAACAAGCAATTGAACTTTGTGCAACACATTCGTTCCATGCTTAAAACCACAGGAATGGCAGCCGTTGTGCTACCCGACAATGTGTTGTTTGAAGGTGGTGCAGGTGAAACGGTTCGTAAAAAACTATTAGAAACAACTGACTTGCACACCATTTTACGTTTACCAACAGGAATATTCTATGCACATGGCGTAAAAGCAAATGTGCTTTTCTTCGATAACAAACCCGCCAGTAAAAATCCTTGGACCAAAGAGGTGTGGGTGTATGATTACCGCACCAACATTCACCATACCTTAAAGAAAAATCCATTAAACATTGATGTGCTAAAAGATTTTATTGACTGTTACAAACCCGAAAACAGAAACAAACGAAAAGAAACCTACCACGCAAACACCAATCCTGAAGGTCGCTGGAGAAAGTTCAGCTATGAAGAAATCATGGCAAGAGATAAAACCAGTTTGGACATTTCATGGCTTAAAGACAAATCATTGGCAGACCTGGATAACCTGCCCGACCCGGATGTTTTAGCGGGAGATATCATTGAAAACCTGGAAGCAGGACTGGCAAGTTTTAGAGAAATTATCATCACACTAAATACCAAATAGTTCACGCAAGGCACGTTCCTAACATGGGCGCAAAAAACAAGCACACCGCATAAAAAAATAAACCATTTTAGGTGATAAGCCTTGATGCCATTGGCGTTGTAAGTTTTTGCCACATTGCCTGAAAATTGCTTATTTTTGAATAAAAAATGTAGTTTAAGCGGATTGCGCTCAGCGCTTAAGCGATGGTGAATCTGCTAAAAACAAATAACTCAATCAACCAATAAAACAACAAACAGATGTGGATTATTCTTGCTATAGTGATTTTAGTTGTATTACTTTTAACCGGAACGAGTTTTGAAATTCGTGATGAAATTGAGATTAACGCACCAACAGAAAAGGTTTGGGCAGCCATCATTGATTTTGAGCATTACAAAGAATGGAATTCACAATTAAGCTTTTTGGGCGGCACCGTTCAACCCAAAGGAAAACTACACCTCAAACTTTCAGCAGCAGGTGCTAAGCCATACGAGTTTAAACCCGACATCTCATACTGGCAAAAGAATGAACAATTTGCTTGGATTGCCAAAACGGGACTTCCGAGAATTTTTGATGGCGAACATTTTTTTGAGTTAAAAGACCTCGGAAACGGAAAAACAAGGGTGATAAACAGGGAAGAATACAGGGGTGTTTTATCGCAATTGTTTAAACAACTTCCAATGATGAAAACCGCACCGGATGGGTTTAGAAAGATGAATCAGGAACTGAAAGATTATGTGGAGCATAAAAATCAGCAGTGATGATACCAACCATGTAAAGAGATTTAGTAAGAACAACGATTAGACATGGTTTCTCATCGCCTGGGTGCACCCATCACCCGTGTGCAAACCGTTTATGATGATAAATGGTTAAAGGCTTATGGGTACTATTTAATGGCTGTGTTGCTTGCTTTTCTCCCTT
>RDYC01000226.1 GCA_004293295.1 Bacteroidota bacterium | reverse complement strand
AAACACACGGTTATTTTTGGCGGTGTATCGCAACATGCGCAAACCAACGCGTTACACAATGGCATTGATATACTAATTGCCACACCCGGCAGGTTGTTAGATTTAATGCAGCAAGGACATGTGGATTTAAACCAGATTAAACTATTTGTTTTAGATGAGGCAGACCGCATGCTCGACATGGGTTTTGTGCATGATGTTAAACGCATCTTAACCAAATTACCCAAACAAAAACAATCGCTTTTTTTCTCGGCCACCATGCCTCCTGAAATTGTGAAACTTTCAGCCTCCATACTAAACAATCCGGTTAAAGTAGAAGTAACACCTGTTTCGTCAACTGCTGAAAAAGTAGAACAACGCCTTTATTATGTAGATAAAGAAAATAAAAAAGCCTTGTTGTTAAATTTATTAAAGCAAAAGGACATGCAAAGTGTATTGGTTTTTGCAAGAACAAAACATGGGGCTGACAGAATAGCCCGCGATTTAACCAAACAAGGATTTAAAACGGCAGCCATCCATGGAGATAAATCGCAAAATGCCCGCCAAAATGCGTTGAATGATTTTAAAGCAGGTAAAATAAGAACATTAATTGCTACTGATATTGCAGCCCGTGGTATTGATATTGATAAACTCAGCCATGTAATTAATTACGAAATCCCGAACCAACCCGAAACCTATGTGCACCGCATCGGCAGAACCGGGCGTGCCAGCGCAAGTGGAATTGCCATTAGCTTTTCAGACGCAGAAGAAAGAGAATACATCAGGGATATTGAACGGTTAATTGGGTTAAAAATACCTGTTATTGAAGGTCATGATTTTCCCATGTTAAATTTTAATCCTGCACCTAAGAATCCTAAAGACAAGAGACATGCTCCGAGAGGTGAACACAATAAGCCAAGAACCCAGGGTAATAATTCAGGAGGCCGAAAATTTAAAGGAGAAGGCAATTCGGAAAACAGAACAGTAGCCCCTAAAAAAAGATTCGATAAACCAAAATCAAACCATTCAAATTCAGGCTTTAACCGAAGATAAAACCGCTAATCATTACCTATATCCACTTGTAAAACTTATGCCAACTAACACTTGGCTAGGCTTACATTTGAGCCATGAATAACACCGTTAAAAAAGTAAATTTTAACTTATGGGCATATATTGCCTTTGTAATTGCAGGTTTGTGTTTTGTATTGTTTAAGCAAGATTACTCAATTGCGGCCATGTATTTGGGGTTAGCTTTGGTTTTTGACCCGTTTGACGTGAAAGTAGCTTATCAACTGAGGCCGATGTGGCAAAAAACTTGGCTAGTAGCCCATTTAGCGGTTACATTTACATTATTTATGCTTATGTTCTTGCATTAAATTGATTTAAAACCTAATAGCAGCAGCATAGTGCGCTACTCGAAAACAAAAAATATCTTATAACAATATTCATTGGCATAAGTCGGGCAAAAAATTAAATTTGCCAAAACCTTTATTGATTTTGTACAAGCGAAACAATTGCCTGTAATGCATCAATAAATAATTGACTAAACAACATGTCTGAATTTCAACTGGTAATGCCCAAAATGGGCGAAAGTATTGCAGAAGCTACCATTATCCGCTGGGTAAAAAACGAGGGAGATACGATTGCTGCTGACGAAACCGTGCTAGAAATAGCAACTGACAAAGTGGACTCGGAAGTACCATCACCAAAAGGTGGTAAATTGGTTAAATTGCTTTTTAAAGAAGGAGACGTTGTGCCTGTTGGCGCAACTATTGCCATTATTGCATTAGAAGGCGGATCAGCTTCTGCCCCGGCCCCATCTGCTCCTGCTCCAGAAATAAAAACAGCGGTTGTTGAAGCCGAAAAAACTGTTGCTGCTGCAATTACAGCCACTGCAAAACCTGCAACCAATGGAGGTGCTCGTTTTTACAGCCCACTAGTTTTAAATATCGCCAAGGAAGAAAATATCAGCATGGCGGAGTTGGAACAAGTGGAAGGAACCGGAAGTGAAGGCCGAGTAACCAAACGTGATATATTGGCATATGTTCAACAAAAAGGTAACCAAGTTAATACCCCGACTCCAGTAGCCACATCAGTTGCAGCCGAAGTAAAAACAACTCCGGCCAGCACCCCAGCAACCAGCCCTGCACCATCACACCAAGCTCCTAAAGTTGCACTTATGCCTGGTGATGAAATTATAGAAATGGACCGCATGCGTAAACTAATTGCCGATCACATGGTAATGAGTAAGCATGTTTCGCCTCACGTAACCTCATTTGTAGAAGCCGATGTTACTAACATGGTTAAATGGAGAGATAAAGCCAAAAAAGTGTATGAGAAACGTGAAGGAGAAAAAATAACATTTACCCCAATGTTTGTAGAGTGTGTGGTAAAAGCCATTAAAGATTATCCGATGATTAACGTGGCGGTTGATGGACAAAATATTGTTAAACGCAAATCCATTAACGTGGGTATGGCAGCCGCATTGCCAAGTGGTAACTTAATTGTTCCGGTAATTAAAAATGCCGATAATATGAATTTGATTGGGTTAACCAAAACAGTAAATGATTTGGCTAACCGCGCCCGTAGCAATAAATTAGCCCCGGACGAAATACAAGGCGGAACATTTACCTTAACCAATGTTGGTGGATTTGGTAACGTAATGGGTACACCAATTATCAACCAGCCTCAAGTAGCCATTATGGCTACAGGAACCATTAAAAAGAAACCGGCAGTAATAGAAACCGAAATGGGTGATGTGATTGCGATACGTCATATCATGTTCCTATCATTAAGTTACGACCACCGTGTGGTTGATGGTTCATTAGGAGGTTCATTCTTACGTAAGGTTGCAGACTATATGGAGAACTGGGACATCAACAGAGAAATATAACCCGTTAGCCACTTAATACGGTAGCTTTACACATACTCATTATTCCTTTAAACAGCCTGTGATAAATCATAGGCTGTTTAAGTTAAAACATAAATTTAAACATGCTAAAACCCCTCACCTTTTTGCTCTGCTTACTAGGCTTAGCAGCTTGTAACACCACCAACATAAAGGTACCCGAACCCGATCAAACCCCTTATACAGAACCTGTAAAACCATTTTCCACCATAGCCATTCCTATCAATATCCCGTTAAATGACATCACTGCAATTGTGAACAAACAACTTAAACAGGAATTGTATGCTGATAACTCGTTTGATGACAATAATTTCGACCAATTAAAAGTAACGGTTACTAAAAGAAATAATATTAGAATAGAGGCTGCCAGAACAGGATTTAAAATTGTTGCACCTTTAAACATTTCAGCCACCTATCGCATCCAGAAAAAAATATTTGGCAAAACAATTAGCCATGAACAACCCATTGCCTTAAACCTAACGGCCAATATTTATGTAGCACCTACCATAGCCCCCGATTGGAAATTGTTGTTAAAAAGCTCCACGCAATTATTATGGGATGATTTACCGGTGATTGAATTTGCAGGCATAAAAATTGATATCCCAGGTTTGTTCAGCCGCATAATTGACAACCAAACTCAACAACTCAATAGCCTAATTGAACAACGCGTTCCTGAACAAGTTAAACTAAAGGAGTTGGTGATGAAACAAACCCAAACCCTAAACCAACCATTTAGCTTGGATACGGCAACCAACAGTTGGCTTGCCATGAAACCATTGGGCTTTTTTTACACCCCCATTAAAACAACTCCAACAAACCTCTCATTTAGCATTAGGGTGGCTTCCGTTGTAGAAATTACAAGTGGGCAATACCCCAAAATTGAACCCACTACCACACTTCCTCCTATTAAATTGGTGCAACAACTTAACGACCAAGTTAAACTTTGTTTAGCCACGCAAATTAGTTTTGAAAGCATTAACAAGTTGCTTCAACAACAAATTTCCGGGCCATTAAATAAGTTTGAAGACAAGGAATACCTGATTAATATTTTAGAAGCCAAAGCCTTTGGTAATAATGGCAAAATAAATATCGGAGCGAGGATAGACGGTTGGTACAAACTAAAAAACAAAACCCGTAAAATTAAAGGCATCATCTATTTAGAGGCTACCCCTTTTTACGATGAGGCCACCCAAAGCATATTAATTAAAGGTTTTGATTACTCGTTACGTACCAAAAACGTGTTAACAGGTTCGGCTGCTTGGTTGCTTCAATTCTCAGGGCTTAAAAACAAGCTGGAAAAAGAAATGAAATTTTCTATTGCGAAGGAATTGGCCTTTGCTAAACAAAAAGCCAACGAAACATTGAACAACACCTATGCAAATTATGTTCGACTAAATGGCAACATCAATAAAATAACTATCCCTAATATTATATTTACTCCACAAAATATGCGTATTGATATTTATGCAGAAGGAAATATTAATGCGCAAATCATTAATCAGGATAAGCCATAGTGCAATATGCTGTTTAAAAATAAAACGTGTGCAAATTGAAAAATAAGTCCAACTTTGCATCACAATATCAATATGGAAGTTAAAGACAGTAACGGCAATTTGCTTCATGAAGGAGATTCCGTAACCATTATAAAAGACCTTAAAGTAAAAGGCTCTTCAACGGTGATAAAACGAGGTACCGTAATAAAAAACATACGCCTTACTGATGATGAAAAAGAAATTGAAGGAAGAGCCAATAAAGAACAAATGGTACTTAAAACCGAATTCTTAAAAAAAGTATAGCAGACCAATTTAGTTAATATGAAAAAAATCATCGGTGTTATTCCCGCCCGCTATGCCTCAACCCGTTTTCCGGGAAAACCCCTTATTGATATTGCCGGCAAAAGCATGATTCAACGGGTGTATGAGCAGTGCCTAAAGGCCAAGCACCTCTCAGAAGTTATTGTGGCTACTGATGATGAACGCATTGTTAATCATGTTAAAGAATTTGGAGGACTGGTTATGCTTACCTCGCCCCAGCACCAAAGTGGTACCGATCGCTGTGCCGAAGTATTGGCCAACTTTCCGGAGCACGTGGATGTGGTAATTAATATCCAAGGCGATGAACCCTTTATTGATCCGGAACAAATTAATTTATTGATTTCGGCCTTTAACCACGAAAATACCCAAATAGCTACGCTCATTAAAAAACTAACCACCGAAGACGAAATAAAAAACCCGAATGTGGTAAAAGCTATTTTTAATACACGCAACGAAGCCATTTACTTCTCCAGAAACCCCATTCCTTATCGAAGGAATCCCGAAGCCAACATTCATTACTATAAACACATTGGTATTTACGGATATAGCAACAGCTCATTAAACGCCATTACCAAACTACCCATAAGCGATTTAGAAAAAGCTGAAAGTTTAGAGCAGTTGAGGTGGATTGAACACGGTTATACCATTACGTTAAAAGAAACCCACCTGGAAACCACTGCCATTGATACGCCTGCCGATTTGGAACGTGTATTGGCATCATTAAAATAAACCAACCCAATCATGCGTTGCTTCGTTCGTAAATTGAACTTACCAACGTACCTGTTGAAAAATAGTTAAAGCTAATTTCTGTGTTGTGCTTTTTAGCCAGTCAGATTTTAATATCTTTGTAACCCATATAGATGAAAATGCTATATGGTTGCGGGTTATCGGTTATCTCCGATTTTTCTTAAAACCATAGGTTTTCTCGGTCACAACTCGCATAAAACATGACACACAATCCAAAATATATTTTCGTTACCGGTGGTGTAACTTCTTCATTAGGTAAAGGCATTATTTCCGCTTCATTGGCTAAGCTGCTTCAAGCCAGGGGCTATACTGTAACCATCCAAAAATTCGACCCCTACATTAATGTTGACCCCGGAACGTTGAATCCCTACGAACATGGGGAGTGTTATGTAACTGAAGATGGGGCCGAAACCGATTTGGATTTAGGCCATTATGAGCGATTTTTAAACGTAGCTACTTCACAAGCAAATAACGTAACCACAGGCCGTATTTACCAATCTGTTATTGACAAGGAGCGTGAAGGAGCTTATTTGGGCAAAACCGTTCAGGTGATTCCACATATTACTGATGAAATTAAACGTAGAATGAAGTTGTTGGGTGATAGTGGCCAATATGAAATCATTATTACTGAATTAGGTGGAACCGTGGGCGACATTGAATCATTGCCTTATATAGAAGCAGTACGTCAGCTTAAATGGGAACTGAAGCCGGAAGATTGTATAGTAATTCATTTAACCTTATTGCCTTATTTAGCTACAGCCCACGAACTGAAAACCAAACCGACCCAACATTCTGTTAAAATGTTGTTGGAATCAGGCGTTCAACCAGATGTATTGGTTTGCCGCGCTGAACATCCGATTAATAAGGATATTAAGAAAAAAATTGCCCTGTTTTGCAATGTAACACCAAGCTCAGTTATTGAAGCATTAGACTTACCTACCATTTACGATGTGCCAATGGCTATGCTTAAAGAGAAGCTGGACAAAACGGTATTGAGCAAACTAAAACTTTCAGCCAAAAACGAGCCCGATATGGACAGTTGGCTAAATTTTTTAACTCGCCACAAAAACCCTAAACACGAGGTAAAAATCGGCTTAGTAGGTAAGTATGTAGAATTACCTGACGCCTATAAAAGTATTGCCGAAGCATTTGTGCATGCAGGAGCAAACAGGGAATGTAAAGTAAGATTGGAATACATACACAGCGAATTGATTACCGATGAAAACGCACACCATAAGCTAGGGCATTTAGATGGGGTGCTTGTTGCACCGGGCTTTGGCGACAGAGGTATTGATGGAAAAATAGCCGCGGTAAAATTTGTACGTGAACATAAAATTCCATTTTTTGGTATTTGTTTGGGTATGCAAACCTGTGTAATTGAATTTGCACGCAATGTAATGGGGCTAAAAGATGCGCACAGCACGGAAATGAACGCCAAAACCAAAAATCCAGTGATTGACATGATGCCCGACCAAAAAAAGATTACCGCAAAAGGTGGCACCATGCGTTTAGGTGCTTACACTTGTGAAATAACTAAAGACAGCAAAGCCTATAAAGCATACGAAAAAACCAGGGTAACAGAAAGACATCGCCACCGTTATGAGTTTAATGGAAAATACACCAAAGATTTTGAGGCAAAAGGCATGTACGTTACAGGTGTTAATCCTGACACCAAACTGGCTGAGATAGTAGAGATTAAAGACCATCCGTATTTTGTTGGGGTACAGTTTCACCCCGAATACAAAAGCACCGTACTTACTCCACATCCATTATTTGTGAAGTTTGTTAAAGCAGCTATTGAGTACAGCAATAGCTAGTTTTAGCAGTTAAATTTTGAGATATGATGAAGAAGTGTTAGGCTCTTACATTTTAACTCTGTTTGCTAATGTATCCTATCCGCCTTTGGCGTTAAGCGTTGCATGATTTCAGCTTCTCCATCCAATATTTCCTGCCAGCGTTTTTTAACGTACTCCTCCCCTTTATATTCTTTAGCCAAATCAATAAAGGTGCGGTAGTGGCCTGCTTCACTTACCATAAACTCATGGTAAAAAGTACGCAAATCAGGGTCGTTTACGTGCAACGATAACACCCTGAAACGCTCGCAACTGCGAGCCTCAATCATGGCTAGCAGCAATAAACGTTCAGCCACCTGCTCATTTCTATCCCCACCGCGGGTAATCAACTTCATCAATTCGTTTACATAAACATCTTTACGTTGTGCGCCAAATTTAAAACCACGTTTATCCAGTTCTTTCAGCACCTTTCTAAAATGTCCCCACTCTTCCGCAACTATGGCCGTACATTCCTTCACCATTTTTTCCATTTCAGGATATTGTACAATTAACGAAATACCCGTTGTGGCGGCCTTCTGCTCACAATAAGCATGGTCAATTAAAACTTCTTCAATAGATTTTTCTGCAGCATTGGCCCAACGTGGGTCAGTAGCTAATTTTAGTCCTAACATTGGGGCAAATATAGTGGTATTTTCACTTCACCGGCTCACCCATTTAGGCAGCATTGTCTTATCATCCCTTCACAATCAACACGTAAACAGCTCTTAACCACTTGCCAAACAGCCATTCACCGAAAAAAGTAACAACATGGGCATATTTATGCCTTACCTATACAAAAATCATTACTTTTGCACGCTGTTTTAAAAAACACAACTGAACTGACATGGATAGAAATTCGATGATTGGCCTCGGGCTGATATTTGTGATTCTGGTAACTTTTGCATGGATTAACCAACCCAGTGAAGCCGAGCTTCAGGCCATGCAACACCAAAAAGACTCCATTACCAACGTAATGTTGCAACAAGATAGCCTTGCTCGCGCGCAACTTGCGCTTAAAGCCAAAACAGATAGCTTAAAACAAACTGATACCAATATGTTGAAACAAACATTTGGTTCATTTGCAGTTGCCATTAATGGCAAAGTAGCTTTTACCACCATAGAAAATAAGGAGTTACAGCTAAGTGTAAGCAACCTGGGCGGAACGCTAAAAAAAGTAGTGCTTAAAAACCATAAAAAATACGATGGTACGGAACTGATGCTGTTTGACGGTACCAACGAAGAACTAAACTACTCCTTTAAAACCAATGATGGAAAACTGATTAATACCGGAGAATTGTACTTTACCCCGCAACTGGCTGCTGATGGCAAAAGTTTAAGCATGGTTTTAACCGTTGGGCCAAACCAATATATCGAACAAAAATATTCCCTAACGGATAACGACAACATGGTGGCCTACGAGTTTAATGTAGTAGGATTAGAAAAAACCATAGCAGCCTCAACCAATTTTATTGACATGACCTGGGCTGCCAACATGAAGCAGCAAGAAAAAAGCTTAGATGCAGAATTGCGCACCACCACCATTTACTGGAAAACCAACATAGAAGAACCGGATTATATTGCAGAAACCAAAGAAGAAACCAAAGATGTTGCAGCCCCGGTTAAATGGGTATCGTTTAAACAACAGTACTTTAGTGCAAACCTAATTGCCGATAAAGAATTTACAGGCGTAAAACTGACCACCAAAAACGATCCTACCCAAAAATCAATAAAATTTTTAGATGCCAAATTGGTAATTCCTTACACCCATAAACCCAACGAAAGTTTTGGTATGAAGTTTTACTTTGGTGCCAACCACTACAAAACCTTAGCGAAACTTGATATTGAACTAGAACGCATTGTACCTATGGGTTGGGGCATTTTCCGTTGGGTTAACAAATACTTAACCGTAAACGTATTCTTCTTTTTAAGCCAATACATCAGCAGCTTTGGGTTAATTATATTATTACTCACCCTTATTGTTAAAACCATTCTGTTTCCATTGGTATATCGCTCATACCTGTCAACTGCCAAAATGCGCGTATTAAAACCCGAAACAGATGTGATAAAAGAAAAGTATGGCGATGACATGGCCAAAATACAGCAAGAAAACATGAAGATTTATCGCCAAGCAGGAGTTAATCCACTTGGAGGTTGTATTCCTGTATTGTTGCAAATGCCCATTTTGGTGGCCATGTTCCAGTTTTTCCCAAGCGCATTTGAACTGCGCCAACAAGCTTTCTTATGGGCTCCTGACTTAAGTACATACGACAGTATTATGGAATTGGGCTTTGCCATTCCGGGCTATGGTAGCCACGTAAGTTTATTTGCCTTATTAATGACCATTTCATCAGTAGCTTTTGCCGTTTACAACAGCGATCAAAGTGGCATGACCGGACAAATGAAATGGATGAGTTACATTATGCCTGTGGTGTTCTTATTTGTATTAAACAGTTACTCTTCTGGCTTAAACTATTATTATTTTGTAAGCAACTTGTTTACCATTGGCCAGCAATTAATGATTAGAAGTTTTGTTGATGACAAAAAATTACATGCAGAAATACAAGAAAACAAGAAAAAACCGGTTAAGGTGAGCAAATTTCAGCAAAAACTGGAAGAAATGGCTAAAGCCAAAGGCGTTGACCCGAAAACCATGAAAAAGAAATAATACCGCATTTTAAAATCAGGCCCCCGCTGTTATAGCCCAACACTAACCGCCTGCTTTATATTACTAAAGGCCGCTTGTTAAACCACTTGCGGCCTTTCTTGTGCCAGCAATTTTTAATTTTAACTTGGACAACAAACCTGTTTTTATTTGACTATCAAGCTAAAAATTTGCCAAGGCAGCAGAAATACCATATTATTCAACTACCTTTACAGCGGAGTAAATTGCTTCAATTAATACAATTACAAAAACAATGGGTAGATCGCAGGAAACATTCAGCAAAAAAGAAAATGAGCGCAAAAAGTTAAAAAAGAGAAAAGACAAAGCAGAAAAAAGAGAAGAACGCAAAGCCAACTCCGATAAGGGAAAATCTTTTGAAGACATGCTCGCCTACGTTGATGAAAACGGCAATCTTACCGCTGTACCTCCTGACCCTAAAAAGAAAAAAGTAATTGTTACAGAAGACATCCAAATTGGTGTTTCAAGGCGTGTTGATGAGCCTGAAGAATTGGTTAAAAATGGCGTAGTAACTTTCTTTAACGAATCAAAAGGGTACGGATTTATTAAAAACCTGCAAAATGGTGAAAGTGTTTTTGTACACATCAATAGCTTGAACGGACCTATCAAAGAAAACGATAAAGTAACTTACTCGGTAGAAATGGGTCATAAAGGCCCAAATGCCATCAATGTGAGCCTTGCAGCAGCCGTTGCTCCAAAACCAACTGCTCCAAAAACCCCAGTTGCAGAAACCAAAGCTTCTGATACTACAACAACAGAAGCTTAAACATTAGCGCCCTGTTAAAACCTCCAACACCTGTTTGATGGTAGCCTCCACTGTAGCCTCTGGGTTACGGCTAAAGGTGTGATTAATCCTGTTTGCCAATATGGCATTTACCGACAAAGCCTCGTGCCCAAGTAATGCTGCCATGCCATAAATTCCTGCCGTTTCCATTTCAAAATTGGTAATTCGGTTACCTCCTGCTTGTACCTGATTTAATTTTTCAATCAGGTTTTCATACTTCTTTTCAGCGCGCAGCATACGCCCTTGCGGGCCATAAAAACCGCAACAAGTGGCTGTTATGCCTGTAGCAAAATGTGGGGTGAATCGGTTTAATAAATTGGAGCCTGCTTTAAACAAATAGGGATTAACAAAAAGCAACCCCAATTGTTCATCAATATCAGTAAGCAGGCCAGCAATCTCATCTGTTTCCTCATAATCATAAAACTGCATTAACCCATCCAGGCCCAAACCAAATGATGAGATCAACACACTGTCTACCGCCACATCTTCCTGCAATGCCCCGCTGGTGCCAATACGCACAATATGTAAAGATTTTAAGTTCTCCTTTATTGTTTTGGTGCTTAAATCCACATTTACCAAGGCATCCAGTTCATTCATCACAATATCAATATTATCAGTGCCAATACCCGTAGAAATAACAGACAGCCTTTTGTTGCCAATATATCCGGTGTGGGTTACAAACTCCCGTTTGTTTTTTTGAACTTCAATGCGGTCGAAATATTTTGACACATGCGGCACACGCTCCTGATCACCCACAAA
>RDYC01000225.1 GCA_004293295.1 Bacteroidota bacterium | reverse complement strand
AATGGCCTTTTTAGGCCCGTTGCGACCCTTTTTGGTGCAGTACACCATTGACCACTTTATTGCAGAAAACGACACAAAAGGCTTGATTATGATGAGCTTGCTCATTTTTACCCTTTTGCTGTTGCAAACAGGCATGCAGGTGTGGAGTACAGTACTAAGTAACTACCTGGCACAGCATGTAATTAAAGATTTACGCCTGAAGATGTACGATTTTTTAACGGGATTGCGCATGTTGTTTTACGACAGAACACCGGTAGGAACTTTAGTAACCAGAACTGTTAACGATATTGAAACCCTTGCAGATGTTTTTAGCGAGGGATTGATTAACATTTCGGGTGATTTGTTGCAAATTGTATTTATACTAATTTTCATGTTCAGTACCAATTGGCAATTGTCACTTGCCAGCTTGGCTGTACTCCCATTTTTATTATATGCCGGCTATGTATTTAAAGAAAAAGTGCGATTGAGTTTTGAAGATGTGCGCAACCAAGTAACGAAATTGAACACCTTTGTTCAAGAGCATATTCAAGGCATGCAAGTGGTGCAAGTATTTAATAGAGAAGAACAGGAAATGAAAAAATTTATGGAGATTAATGCGTTACACCGAGATGCCAACATTCGGTCGGTGCTTTATTATTCCGTTTTTTTTCCGGTTGTTGAAATTATTGCGTCTCTGTCTATTGTTTTAATCATCTGGTTTGGCTCAAAAAACGCATTGGAAGGAACCGCATCCATTGGTATGATTACTGCTTTTATCATGTACATCAACTTATTTTTTAGGCCAATAAGACAACTGGCCGACCGGTTTAATACCATGCAAATGGGGCTTGTTGCAGCCGAAAGAATATTTAAATTAACTGATGACTTAACGAGTGTTGAACCTAATGGGAGCCTGCAGCTTGAGTACATTCAAGGTGATATTCGTTTTAACCGGGTTTGGTTCAGTTACATCCCTGATGAGTATGTGCTCAAAAATGTTACTTTACATGTTCCGGCTGGTAAAACATTGGCATTGGTTGGCGCAACAGGTGCGGGAAAATCTTCTATCATTAACTTGTTAAATCGTTTCTACGAAATTGAAAAAGGAGAAATAACCATTGATGGAAATCTTTTACAAGACTTGGACATCAGGATTTTACGAAAATCCATATCCGTGGTATTGCAAGATGTGTTTTTGTTTAATGGTACGGTAATGGATAACATCAAACTGAATAACCCAACCATTACTGATGACGATGTGATAAAAACGGCTAAATTATTGGGTGCCCACCACTTTATCAGTAAGTTGCCTCAAGGTTACCACCAAGTTGTTCAAGAGAGGGGAAACACGCTTTCGGTTGGGCAACGCCAACTCATTTCCTTCGTGAGGGCGATGGTTACCAATCCTACCATATTGATATTAGATGAAGCCACCTCTTCTGTTGACAATGAAACGGAAGATGTGATACAACATGCCATTTCAAAAATGATGGAGGGACGCACTTCCATTGTAATTGCACATCGGCTTAGCACCATACAGCATGCACATGAAATTGTGGTAATGGACAAAGGAGAGGTTGTGGAAAGGGGCAGTCATGCAGAATTATTAAAAAACAAACGTTATTATTCCCAATTATATGAGCTCCAGTTTAGTCCAACTAAATAGTTTTATAAAACGCTGCAAAATGCTATTATTGGTTATTGCACTTGGCTACCATGTTGGGAGTGCAAAGCCTGCTATTGATAGCTTACTTACTGTTGCACAAACCGCCAAGGACACTATGTTGATTGATGCCTTGAATCAACTGGCTTATGAATACAAAAGCATTGACATAGAATTGGTGTTGGTATATGCAGATTCTGCCATCGCCTTATCCAAAAAAATAGGTTATGTAAAAGGGATAGGCAACGCATACCTCAATAAGGGCCATTATTTTAAGGTAATCGGAAACCATAACGCAGCTAAGGCATGTTACGTTTGGGCGGGTATTCAGCATAATCATATTGGCTCTAAAAAAGGTGTTTCTGCCGCATTTAACGGCATTGCCAGCCTTGCCTATCTTAAAGGCAACCTAACTATCGCATTAACTTATTTCCTAAAATCGTTAGCCTTATCGGAGGAGGTGAATGACCAAAAAGGTGTGGGCATGACTCTAAACAATATCGGGGTAATAAATCTTGAACAAGGTAATTCAGCTAAGGCCCTTAAATATTACCAAAAGGCTTATGATACTTTTAAACAGATCGGTGATGAAAATAACGTGGCTGATGCCTTAAACAACATCGGCAATATTTACAATACACGTGGCGAGAATGATGAGGCACTTAATTATTATAAACAGGCATTGGCTATCAATACTAAAATTGGCGACCTTAAAGATGAATCTGTAATTATCAACAACATTGGCATCATTCATTTTGATAGAAAACAATACAAAGAAGCGCTAAGCTGTTACCTGCAATCTTTAAACATAGATGAAAAGTTAAAAGACCAACAAGCTTTGTCGGTTACTTGCAATAATATTTCAAATTGCTATTTTCACATGAAAATGCTTTATGCAGCAAAAAAATATGCCGATAGGGCTTTTGAAATATCATCTGTACAGCAATACAAAAGCGATATTGTAACTTCCTTAAACATGTTGTATAAAATAACTGATGCTTTAGGCGATTATAAAGAAGCCCTCTCCTACTATAAATTGTACAAAACATACAGCGATAGTTTGTTTAACCAAGAAACCAAAGCACAGCTTGAAACCATTGAAAAACAATACGAAACACAAAAAGCTGAAAATGAACGTTTATTAAAAACCCTTCAAACAACTACCCCTAATCAACAGGCATCTGCTACTGTTCAGCAAGAAATGAAAGAAAGCATTCAGGTGGTGGCATTGGTACTTATTGGGTTTATTGTGGTGGTATACTTGGTTTTTTTTATCGCAAGAAACAATTCATGATAAGGCAATTTGCTGAATATTAATCATGGTTTTTAGCCAAAAAAGTTCATATTTGCGCGACATTTTATTAAAATTAACTCATTTTAACCAATAACATGGCAGTATTAGTAGATAAAAACTCAAGGGTAATTGTACAAGGATTTACGGGTAGTGAAGGCACTTTTCATGCCCAACAAATGATTGAATATGGCACCACTTTGGTTGGAGGCGTTACTCCAGGTAAAGGTGGACAAGTACACTTGGACCGCCCGGTGTTTAACACCGTAAAAGAAGCTGTAGATCAGGCAAAAGCCAATGTCTCTATTATTTTTGTGCCACCCGCATTTGCTGCTGATGCCATTATGGAAGCTGCTGATGCAGGTATTAAAGTAATTATTTGCATAACAGAAGGTATCCCGGTTAAGGACATGATACCGGTAAAAGAATATATTAAAGGAAAAGATTGCCGCTTAATTGGACCAAATTGCCCTGGTGTAATTACTCCGGGACAAGCAAAGGTTGGTATTATGCCGGGGTTTGTTTTTAAAACAGGTAAAATTGGTATTGTATCAAAATCTGGTACGTTAACTTATGAAGCTGCTGACCAAGTAGTAAAAGCAGGTTTAGGTATTTCTACTGCAATAGGTATTGGTGGTGACCCTATCATCGGAACGCCTACCAAAGATGCCGTTGAAATGTTGATGAACGACCCTGAAACAGATGCCATTATTATGATTGGTGAAATTGGCGGAAGTTATGAAGCCGATGCAGCCCGTTGGATAAAAGCCAATGGCAATAAAAAGCCTGTGGTTGGATTTATTGCCGGACAAACAGCCCCTCCGGGCCGCAGAATGGGCCATGCCGGTGCTATTGTTGGCGGACATGATGATACCGCTGCTGCTAAAATGGCCATCATGCGCGAGTGTGGTTTACATGTGGTGGAATCACCTGCTGAAATTGGTGCGACCATGTTGGTGGCTCTGGGACAAAAAGCGAATTAAGCGTTAAAAGTATATACATGAAAAATCCCCGTTTCGAGAAATTGAGACGGGGATTTTTCATGTATTGAATGGATTGCTATTTAGTTTTTGCTTTGGTGTAGAAGTACATTTTAAACCACTCAGGAATTTGTTTATCAATATCACGCATTTTAACCTTTTTGCCATCAGTTACTTCACAAACTAGTTCAGCGTATTCTCCTGAATTATCAAAAAGGTAAGCCCTATTGGTTAGTTTCACTGCTTCAAATAGGTTGTCTAGTGTTCTATAGTACCTGCTAATAATTAATTTAGGTTCTACATAATGTCCCGATTTAGCAACTCTATTTTCAACCCTACTTATATTTATTGTTGAACTTTCAGTTGCAATAAAGTACAGGTATATGCGGTAGCCTTTTGCCCTTGCTTGTTTAATAAACTCAATTTTACTTGGGTGTGAAAACACCGTTTCGAACGAGAAAGATATTTTAGCATCAAGCAATTTTATTCTTATGTATTCTGCAATATCTGCTGCAACATACGAGTTGATGACTACATTCTTGAGGGTTAAGTTGTTTTGAGTTACTGTTAAATCAGTGTCAGTAAATGAAATATTTTTTGTAGAACAAATACCTCTACGAAAGTGTGTTAGCAGGGATTTTTTTATTGAATTTGATACCGAAAGAAGTAATGTTTAATGTTCCATTTTGTTTAAACTCTTTCTCAATATCATCTGCATTTACGACTATACCCAGTTTTATCGCACTTGGGAAGTTATTTACCAACGAAGTTTTCCCTGAACCATTTGGTCCGGCAAATATGCGTAGTTTAGGTGGCTTACTTTTATTCAATAGTAAAGGTTTCTGGCACAGAAATACGAGAACGGGGGATAGACCTAACTAGCTTTTTTTTCCCGTTGGGTGAAATGCTATAAATTTTCCCATCAGTTTCTATTAAACGCGTAAGTTTAAACTCGGATGCCTCTTGTTTAGCTTTTATAGTTGCGCCAATCGCAGCACCTACAAGCATTGCTGTTGCAGTGCGTTGACTTTCTCCGGTTAGAATGGCACCTAAAGCTGCTCCAACAGCACCACCAACTAAAGCACCCTCAATAATTTGATCACGAGATTTTTTTGAAACTCCCATACTTCAAATATAAAATTTAAAGTTGATTTAATTCAACCACAAAAAAATCCCCCACCAATTGCTTGATGAGGGATTTTTCAGTTATATCCTTTATTGTTTATGCCTTTATATTTCTTAAATCAGCAATATAAGTGCTAATCATTTTACCTATTGGTGGTGTATAATCAATTAAACTTAGTTTCCCTTTTAACATATCAAAACCAAACTCATCAATTATTTCACCGATAGATGAATTAAGAAAAGATGTTGTTAAAGTTGTTACACCATGAAATGAAAGCACAATAGCTTCTCCTCTTAAAACAGCATCTTTCATGGCTATTTTAAGCCCAACAGCATCTGCATTAGTAACAGTTGATGGAGTTAAATCAGAAACTTTTAGGGTTGTTTTCATTAGTTGATACATAATAAAAAAAGACTCACTTTGTTTGAGTGAGTCTTTAAAAAAATTATAGTTCTTGTTATGCTGTTAACACAACACGAGAAGCAGACAATTGTGACTCTCTTTCTTTAATTTGGTACTCTCTTCTAACATTTTCCATCTGTTGGTTTACAGCATGTATCATTGCGGCATCACTTTGCGTACTCATTGGACGCACTTGTTCAATCGCATTAAGCCGCGCTTTGATCTCCTTGGTCTTATTAAGTTCTGTTGCCATATTAAAAACCTTTTAAATTATTGGTAAATATCGAAAAAGGGCTCAATATTAGATTATTTCTATCAAAAAAACCACTAACACTATTATGCGATATGTAGCTTCCCATATACGATGCACAAATTAATGGCTTGAAATTCTGTGTATTAGCCTCTGTTGCATCCAATAAAATTATTCCGTCTGCAAGTTGATTTTTGATAAGATCTTTAGTCGAAATCTCACAAACCCAAATAAATTTTGGCATATTACTTTCAAGAATTAAGGATTTAAGGGTTGAATCAAATGTGGCATTTAACATTAGTTCATGTTTGTATGATCTGCTTGAAGTTAAATAACTTCTTAGGAAAATATCTTCATTGGGTTTTAAATCGAATGCAGATACTAGAACCAACTGCATGAAATTTTTTGCTTCATATGCTTCTAAATATATTTTCGGATATAGAGGAACAATAAAAAATGTTATTTCACAATTATGCCAATTGGAATTCGGGTAATGTAATGCTGGAGATTCCAAGTTCGCTAGGCAGTAGCTTGGCATGTTGTCGTCAATAAATACAAATTTTTTATTTACATCATCGTTATCGAATAAGTTGATGCTTTTTTCTAAAAGTTTATGTTTAACTAATTCATTACTAACTCCAATCGGTTCCAATTCATCAATCAACTCTAATGTTGTTGACTCATGACCTACAGATAAAATTGCATGACCGATATTTCCATTGTTATGTCTGTTATCTATTGCTACAATAATCGGAATTCCACTCTCAATGTAAGTAGAAAATAGTCTTTTAAATTCTGACTTTCCGAATTGATTTCTCCCATATATTTTTGTTCCAAACCCAAATTCTTTTAGAACATATGACATCTGCTGAATATTTAATCCTTTGGAAGGCACTTGTCTTTCAGCAGAAACTTTTTTAAGAGCTGATGTAATTAGTGATGGAAGTGTCGGTTTATATTCTGCATATCTGTTCCCAAAGTATTCCATAACAGCCCATAATGTAGTTTCAGCACAAGAGATTGTCTCTGTATCTTGTGACGAATGTGGAAACCCATCTGCCGTAAGTTTTACGAAATTAACTGTTGAATGGACCTGAGTTGATACGCACAAAAATGAGTTTTGTTTTAATGCTCTTGGCGAAATAACACTTCGCCCTATCATATTTGAAGTAGTTGGTCTTAGAACCATAAAACCCAAATATCGTGATTGAATTACATTTACTCCATCAAGACTTTCAAATCCCGATAAATCAATTTGACCTTTAAAAAAGGATAGTCGGATACAATCCCGTTTATAACTACCAAGCTTAGATGAAAAATATGAATAGTAACTATCTCTGTATACCTTATCTACATATGGACTCTCGATGAAAATTGTAATATCATCAATTAATGGTGTAACATACTTTTCTATCTGTGAATCATATGCATTTAGATAGTTTGGAATATTAAACTCTTCGGTTAATAATCTCGATAGATTATCTTTCAGCTCTTCCTTATTACAATAAATTCTGTTCATGATTAATAGTATTTTTACTCTTCTACGCCAACCTCATCAATTTGTTTCATTAGTTTATTAATTGTGGCTTGGGCAACATTTTTTTAGCAAATTAATTATTTAAATATTGTTAAGTATCAAATCCCTCTTCAATTAATTGAAGAGGGATTTGATACTTAATCTTCTAGTTTACTCCAAATTGTAGCAAAACTCCTAGCCTCTCCTTCCAATAACGGTTGAATCGAATTATTAATCTTTCTTTCATGCAATTTCCCACGTTGAACCTCAAGTATCGCATAATCATAATTAGTTACGTCCTTTTCCTCTTTAAATGCCTCTTTCATTAGTAATAGTAGTATATCAACTTCATGTCGAGTTAGTGGCTCATCCTTAAAATACAGTTTAATTATGTATTTTTTATTTTTTCTAATCCAACCAAGCTCCGGGTTTACCCTGATATTAAGTTCATCAATATTATATTCACCATATGGAGGTATAAACCAAGAGTATCTTTTATTTCCAATGAATTCTAGATACTTACCAATAATTTTACCGTAGTTAGTCATTTTACTCTTAATTGCTATATTATTAAGCAATTCATTTAACACTTCCTTATTTTGACCTATGGTATGATACATGATTAATGCATCTCTTAATTGCTTCCAATAATCTAAACCAGGTGAATACTTTGGTCTCTTTTTTACTGTTTTAACTACAGTTTGTTTTCTTGTTCCTGTTTTTGTAATAAATTCAATGAAATCCGTCATTGAAATTCGTATTATGCTTGTTATTGATATGTTCATTTTTTATTTGACTTATAATCTGATGATTAATTTTTTATTCATTAGATTGTTGATATGTTGATTTCAGGCTTGATGATTTTTATTATCATCGCACCAACAAAAAAGGGAAGAGGTGAGGAAGTAAACCTTCTCATTCCTGTATTTTTTCAAAATCGATAAGTAGATCCCGCCAAGTTTCTTGCTTATCGATTTTTTTGTTTGTTTATCTTACTTTATTCTAAATATTATTAATCTCTATACACACTAAATCCTCTCCCTGTTTCAAGGAGAGGATTTAAGAACTATTCTTTTCTTCTTATGAACAACCAGTCTGCGTGCCGCAGTTCATGCATTTGTAGCAAGCACCGCTGCGTATGGTTAAGCTACCACAGCTTGGGCAAGCAGGGCTGTCACCAAAGCTCTTTAAATAAGCCTGCGTTTGGTCAACAGCGGCAGTGGCTTCAGGTGTTGGTGCAACCGGCTCTACAGCGGGTTTCATAAATCCAATTGGTGCAGGTGCGGCTGCAACTGGTGCAGTGGTTACTGCCGGAATAGCCACACTTTGTACTTGATTAGGTGCTGCATGTTTTTGGTTCACGGCCAAATTCTGGCGTTGTACTTCACTTGGTGGCACTTGGATAAAGTCTTCACGTCCCAAGTATTCAAAGCCTAACATGCGGAACATGTAATCAATGATTGAAGTGGCGTTCTTGATATTATCATGTCCGGTTACCATACCAGCGGGTTCAAAACGGGTAAAGGTAAATTTATCTACATACTCTTCTAAAGGCACACCATATTGTAAGCCTAATGAAACTGCAATAGAGAAGCAGTTCATTAATGAACGTAAGGTTGCGCCTTCTTTATGTAAGTCAACAAATATTTCACCTAACGTACCGTCTTCGTATTCACCTGTACGCACAAATATGGTTTGTCCGCCCACTGAAGCTTTCTGGGTGAATCCACCACGTTTGCCCGGTAATTGTTTGCGTTCTACAATACGCGCTAACTTCCGTTTAAACTCTGTATCGCTTGAGCGGTTTAGAATGGCTGTAGCAGCATCTAGCACCTGTTCAGGGGTTAACTCTCCAACAGGCTTATTGGCAGCATCTCCTAAAACAGCTTCTACGGCTTCTTGCATTTCTTCTTCCTCCTTCACATCCGATTTATTGCTAAGCGGTTGTGATAGTTTGCAACCATCGCGGTATAGTGCATTGGCTTTTAATCCCATGCTCCAGCTTAGGTGGTAACATTCTTTAATGTTATCAACGGTTGCTTCGTTAGGAAGGTTAATGGTTTTTGAAATAGCTCCGGATAAAAACGGCTGAGCAGCAGCCATCATTCTGATGTGGCCTGTTGCAGCAATATAACGCTCACCAATATTACCACACTTGTTTGCACAATCAAATACCGCCAAGTGTTCTTCTTTCAATAATGGAGCTCCCTCGACAGTCATTGTTCCGCACACGTAATTGTTTGCTGCTTCAATTTCTGCTTTGGTAAAGCCCAACTTGCGCAATAAGTTAAACTTAGGGCTGTTGTATTCTTCTGCGGTAAATCCTAAACGTTGTAAACACTCTTCGCCAACGGTCCATTGGTTAAACGCAAAACCTATTTCAAAAGCACCAGAAGCCGCTTTATCCAATTTAGCAATTTCATCTGCAGTAAATCCTCTAAAAGCTAAACTTTCCGGGTTAATAAAAGGTGCTCCGGTAAGTGTAGCATGACCGATTGCATATTTAATGATGGCATCGGTTTCCTCTAAGGTATATCCTAAATTTTTTAAATTTAACCAACGCAAAATCAGGTTCAATACCGGTAGTATCGCAATCCATTACCAACCCAATAGTACCTGTTGGTGCAATTACAGTAGTTTGTGCGTTGCGATAACCATGTTTTTCGCCCAATTGCACGGCACTATCCCACGATTGGCAGGCGGCACGCAATAAATAATCCGGGCAATAGCGGGCATCAATACCCACCGGTTTAATGGTTAATCCTTCATAAGCATCAGTTGCATTATAGGCTGCATAACGGTGGTTACGCATTACACGCATCATGTGTTCTTTATTCTCTTCGTATTTAGGGAAGGCACCAAGGTGTTGGGCCATTTCTGCCGAGGTGGTGTAAGCCGTACCTGTTAAAATAGCCGTTACTGCACCGCAAATAGCAAACGCTTTAGGTGAGTCGTAAGGAATACCGGCAACCATTAAAGCTGTTCCTAAGTTAGCGTAGCCTAAGCCTAGGGTACGGTATTCGTATGAAAGTTGAGCCACTTCTTGTGATGGGAATTGAGCCATTAATACCGAAACTTCCAATACGATGGTCCAAATGCGTGAAGCATGTTCAATTCCTTTTACATCAAACTCACAGGTTTCCGGATTGAAGAAACGCATTAAGTTTAAAGAGGCCAAGTTACATGCGGTATTATCCAAAAACATGTATTCAGAACATGGATTAGAAGCATTGATACGGCCACCTTCAGGGCAAGTATGCCATTCGTTGATGGTTGAATCGTATTGTACACCTGGATCAGCACAAGCCCAAGCGGCATCTCCAATCATGTCCCACAATTCTTTTGCAGGAATTGATTTCATTACATTGCCTTTTGCCCTTCCTTTTAAGTCCCAGTTTTTTCCTTTTTCAAGTGCTTCAAAAAACTCGTTTGGAATACGCACTGAATTATTTGAGTTTTGGCCAGAAACTGTTGCATAAGCTTCGCCTTCATAATCGCTTGGGTATCCTGCTGCAATTAAAGCAGCTACCTTTTTCTCTTCATCTTTTTTCCAGTTGATGAACTCCACAATTTCCGGATGGTCTAAATCCAAACAAACCATTTTAGCAGCACGTCTGGTTGTTCCTCCTGATTTGATAGCACCTGCAGCACGGTCACCAATTTTCAAGAAACTCATTAACCCGGATGATGTTCCTCCGCCAGATAGTTTTTCACCTGAACCGCGCACACGGCTAAAGTTTGTTCCAACACCTGAACCATATTTAAAAATACGTGCCTCTCTAACCCATAAATCCATGATACCACCTTCGTTTACCAAGTCATCATCAACTGATAGGATGAAGCATGCATGCGGTTGTGGGCGCTCGTAAGCCGAAGTAGACCTCTCTAATTTGCCCGTAGTAGGATTTACAAAATAATGTCCTTGAGGTTTTCCGGTGATACCATATGAACTATGCAAGCCGGTATTAAACCACTGTGGTGAGTTTGGAGCGGCATGCTGTCCGATAATCATGTATACCAATTCGTCATAAAAACGATTTGCATCCTCGGTACTTGCAAAGTACCCGTATTGCTCGCCCCAGCTTTTCCAACAATGAGCCATTCGGTGAGCTACCTGTTTAATAGAGTTTTCACTACCTGTTGTTCCATCAGGCATTGGCACACCCGCTTTACGAAAGTATTTTTGTGCCAAAACATCTGTCGCCACCTGACTCCAAAAAGTTGGCACTTCAACATTGTTTAATTCAAATACTTTTTCTCCATTTGGATTTTTAATAACAGAAGTGCGTGTGTCGTATTCGAACAAATCGAATGCGCTTACACCTTCCTTTGTAAAGAAGCGATCTATGCGGAGGCCTCTTTGCTCAGTTTTTTTGGTGGCTTTAGTGCTCATATTGGAACAGATATTTTTGGGTTTTAAAATTGTTAATTTATCGTTACCCTTTTTTAGGGGGTTTTTCATCAAAAATGCCTTAGAAAAAATTCCCAATCAAACCACATTTTCCACACCCTTGTTTTTGCCAACATTCCACAGGCATATTCCATAAGGCTTTTGGCATGT